>NZ_KB291535.1:63450-97531 GCF_000318315.2 Capnocytophaga sp. oral taxon 324 str. F0483
ATTTTCTAATTTTCAAATTTGCTAATTTTCTAATCTTTATTTGGCATTTCTGGTATTTAAGGTATTACAATTTCTTCACTCATTTTTTTCACAATTCGTAATCCGTAATTTGTAATTATTTTGTACCTTTGCACCGAGAAGAGATTTTTAACCATTTACAGAAATGAATACTATAACAAAAACAAACTTTAAATTCCCTAAACAAAAATCCGTTTACAGAGGGAAAGTGCGTGATGTGTATCAACTTAAAGATGATACCCTCATTATGATTGCTACCGACCGTATTTCGGCTTTCGATACCATTCTACCCAAAGGTATTCCTTACAAAGGTCAGATATTAAATCAAATGGCTGTAAGTTTCTTGCAACAAACCGAAGATATTGTACCTAACTGGCTTATTGCTTCTCCTGACCCTAATGTTTCTATTGGTCAAGTGTGTGAACCACTAAAAGTGGAAATGGTCATTCGCGGTTATCTTGCAGGGCACTCGGCTCGTCTCTACAAAAATGGCGTGCGCAAACTATCCGGCGTCCCCTTGCCAGAAGGCTTGCGAGAGTTCGATATGTTCCCACAACACCCCATTATTACTCCAGCTACCAAAGCCGAACAAGGCTTGCACGACGAAGATATTTCCCGTGAAGACCTCATTCGCAAAGGAATTGTAAGCGAGGAAGACTATCGATTGATGGAAAAATACACCTACGCACTCTTTGCTCGCGGTACTGAAATCGCCTCTAAACACGGACTCATTTTGGTAGATACTAAATACGAATTCGGTAAAACTCGCGATGGCGAAATAGTGCTCATCGACGAAATTCACACCCCCGATTCCTCTCGTTATTTCTATAAAGAAGGCTATGACGAACGACAAGAAAACGGTGAACCCCAAATACAACTCTCCAAAGAATTCGTACGCCAGTGGCTCATTTCGAAGGGCTTTCAAGGTGAAAAAGGGCAAAAAGTACCTACGATGACTGATAAGTATGTACAATCCGTTTCTGAGCGTTATATAGAGCTCTACGAGAATATTATGGGTGAAAAATTCCTCCCCGCCGATACTTCCGATATAGAGAACCGCATCTACGACAACATAATGCGATTTTTGCAGAATCAATAATCAATGAAAAAAGGTCGCTTTTGCGCCCTATACTTTGCCAAAGTTGAATAGCGCTCTTAATTGTTAATTGTCAATTGTCAATTGTTAATTGAACCACGATGTCTACATATCATTAGGAAGTAACTTAGGAAACCGTAAAGCCTACCTGCAACAAGCCATTGAAGGCATAGCGATGCGGGTGGGTACTATTGTCGATATAGCCCCTGTTTACGAAACACCCTCGTGGGGTTTTTCGGGGGAAGCTTTCCTGAACACCTGCTTGCTATGTCGTACCTTTCTCTCACCTGAGGAAGTATTAGTACAGCTCTTGCAAATAGAACAAGAACTCGGGCGAGAGCGTATGCCTCAGTCCAAAGGCTACCAATCACGCACTATCGACCTCGATATTCTTTTCTACGACGATAAAGTTATTAATACCGAAGTGCTCACTGTGCCTCATCCTCTTTTGCACCGCCGTAAGTTTGTGCTGAAACCTTTAGCAAATATCGACGACCTCAAAGTACACCCCGTACTCAAAAAAACGGTTGCCGAACTCCTCCGCACTACCGATGATACTTCACCTGTGCAACGCCTTACCGACCAGCTGTCGTTTCCTGCACAAAAATCACCTTTCTTGAATTATAAGTACATTGCTATTGAGGGGAATATAGGTTCTGGAAAGACCACTTTGGCAACTAAAATAGCCGAAGACTTCAATGCAAAGCTCATCTTAGAACAGTTTTCCGATAATCCTTTCCTGCCCAAATTCTACGAGAACCCCAAACAATACGGTTTTACGTTGGAGATGTCGTTCCTTACCGAACGCTACCAGCAGATGTGTGAACAGTTAGCACAAATGGACTTGTTCAAAGAGTTCGTCGTCTCCGATTATGATATCTTCAAATCACTTATCTTTTCTAAGGTAACTCTTACCGATGATGAATTTGTGTTGTACCGTAAGCTTTTTTACATTCTTTATAGCCAAATCATCAAACCCGATTTGTACGTATTCCTCTATCAAAATACCGACCGTCTTATTGAGAATATCAAGAAGCGCGGTAGAACATATGAGCAAAACATCTCCCCCGATTATCTGAAAAAGATACACTATGGCTATTTAGATTTCATACAGAAGAATACCGCTATGAATTCTCTTATCATTGATGTAACCGACCTCGATTTTGTAAAACACTACACTCATTACGAGTATATTATAGAAAAGATACGCGAGAATTAATTTTCAGTATACACTTTGCTAAAGTTTTAAATTTTGGCAAAGTTGAATAACTTTTATTTTGATAAATCCACTCTAAAAATATGGTTTTCTATACATTATAAGTATCCAAATGAAAAGAAACACAATATGGTTTATAGCAATTGGATAGTTTATAAAAGAGTAGACAAAATACTATTTCTCCTAATTAGCTAATTCACAAATTAGCTAATTTGTCAATTATTCGTATCTTTGCCCCCGATTTTTAAACTACAACAAAATGTCAGCAGTTAGAAAAGAATACAAACGAGTAACTACCAAATCGGTAGTAGAGATGAAAGCCAATGGCGAAAAGATTTCGATGCTTACCGCCTACGATTATACATTTGCTAAACTATTAGATAGTGCCGGTATCGATGTGCTATTGGTAGGTGACTCCGCTAGTAATGTAATGGCAGGTCACGAAACTACCCTCCCTATCACCTTAGACCAAATGATTTATCACGCCTCATCAGTAGTACGTGGGGTGAATCGCGCCCTTATAGTGGTAGATTTGCCTTTTGGTACTTACCAATCCGACCCTAAAAAGGCGTTGCGCTCAGCTATTAGAATAATGAAAGAAAGTGGGGCTCACGCAATTAAATTGGAGGGAGGTAAGGAGGAAGCCGAGAGCATCAAGCGCATTGTAAATGCGGGTATTCCAGTAATGGGGCACTTGGGGCTCACTCCTCAATCTATTCACCAGTTTGGTTCATTTGCTTTGCGTGCTAAAGAAGAAGCTGAAGCTCAAAAACTCAAAGAAGATGCTAAGTTATTAGAACAATTGGGTTGTTTTGCTATTGTATTAGAGAAAATACCTGCTACATTGGCTGAAGAAGTAGCCAAAAGTGTGCATATTCCCATTATAGGGATTGGGGCTGGTAGTGCAGTAGATGGGCAAGTATTGGTGATGCAGGATATGCTCGGTATGAGCAATGAATTCCAACCTCGTTTCCTGCGCAAATATGCCAATTTACAAGAAGTGATTACTAATGCCGTATCGCATTACATCGAAGACGTAAAAAGCGTCGATTTTCCTAACGAAAAAGAACAGTATTAATGTTCCGTCATCAAGGTAAAAAACGTACCGCCAAACACAATCTACAAATAGCCGTAGTGCTCTCATTCGTTGCAGGAATGGTGAACGTTACCGGCTTTTTGTTTGTGGGTAAACTTACCACCAATGTTACGGGACATTTTGCATATTTTATCTATGATGTGTCGGTAGCTGAGTTTTGGAAAGGGCTCATTTACTTTCTCTACATCTTTGCTTTCCTCATAGGTTCCTTCACTTCGGGCTTACTCATCGAGAATGCTAATTATCATCGTACCCAGAACAAGTATCTCAAGCCTACACTCTTGGAGTGTTTGGCTTTGTTATCGGTAGTAGGGTTACACGCTTTTTCTTCCAATGATATTCCCTCCGATGTTACTGCTTGTATCTTGCTCTTTGCAATGGGCTTGCAGAATGCTTTTGTGACTAAAATCTCTAACTCGGTAGTGCGTACTACCCACCTTACAGGTCTTTTCACCGATTTAGGTATCGAACTCGCCCAAAGAATTTACCTTAATCGTAATCACTACGAGCAGCAACACACGCATTTGCGAAACACCATTCGTCTGCGACTTTTTATCATTGCGTTCTTCTTTCTAGGGGGATTTAGTGCGGGGTATTTTTATATTGAACGAGGTTTTTCAATATATACTCTGCTCATTTCGGTAGCCATTCTTCTCTTAGGTCTTTTCTACGACGGAATGCGCTTTTTCTATTTCACTAATAAACGACATTATGAAACTTATCACAAACGCCGAAAACGTAGACGTGCTTTACGAAGACAATCACGTTATCGCCGTAAACAAGCGAGTAGGCGACATAGTTCAGGGAGACAAGACGGGGGACACTCCGCTTAGCGATATTGTCAAACAATACCTTAAACAAAAATATAATAAACCTGGGGAAGTATTCCTTGGGGTAGTACATCGCTTAGATCGTCCTACTACGGGAGTGGTGCTCTTTGCCAAAACCTCTAAAGCTCTCGCACGCCTCAATACGATGTTTGCTAATAAACAGGAAGTACAGAAAACCTATTGGGCGTTGGTAGATGCAAAACCTCCTGTCGAGGAAGATACACTTACCCATTGGTTGGTACGTAATGAAAAACAAAACAAGTCAGTAGCATATAATAAAGAAATACAGCAAAGCAAGAAAGCAGTATTGCATTATAAGTTATTGAAATCGTATGAACGTTATTACCTATTAGAAATCGACCTTATTACGGGGCGTCATCACCAGATAAGAGCGCAATTAGCTGCCATAGGATTGCACATCAAAGGAGACCTAAAGTACGGTGCCAAACGTTCCAATCCCGATGGTGGTATCTGTCTTCACGCTTATAGCCTGAGCTTTGTTCACCCTGTAAAGAAAGAGCCTACTAAGATTATTGCAGAAGCCCCTTTCTCTTTCTTGTAGTTAATTGCTAATTCGTATAGCTTTTAGAGTTATAGAATTTTTACAATTTCATTTATACTTTCTTCTTCAGTAAGATTATCCATAGGGATAATATAGTTAGCTTGCATATAAAAAGAGTTGCGTTCAAACAGATGTTTGCGAATGAAATCCTCTAAATCAGCATCATTAATTTCAGAGAGTAGAGGGCGATGCGGTTTTTCTTTAATAAGACGTTTGGCTAAGGTTTTAGGTGGGTATTTTAGATAAATAGATAAAGAAGTAGCTTCTTTTATTAAAGCCATATTATTGCCAAAGCACGGTGTTCCCCCTCCTAAGGATAATATAAAGTCTTCCTCTTTTTGTAATAACTCCTTTAAATAAAGAGTTTCTTTTTTTCGGAAATAAATCTCTCCTTTACTACGGAAAATCTCTTGTACTGATAGGTTTTCACCTTCAGCAATATAAGAATCAAGGTCAATAAAAGGAATGTTTTTAAGGTGAGCTATAGCTTCTCCAAGAGTAGTTTTACCGCTTCCCATATAGCCAAGTAAAATTATTTTCATATATAAGGTATTGTATAATAGATGTTTGAAATGTAATGCTAAAAATAAACTGCAAAAATAATACTTTTTTTCTTGTTACATAAGAAATTTGTTATATCTTTGCACCCGCAAAACAATAAAGACACCGAATTGTTATAATGACTCGGTAGCTCAGCTGGTAGAGCACGACACTCTTAATGTTGGGGTCCAGGGTTCGATCCCCTGCCGGGTCACAAGGGTTATACAATTTGTTTTTTTATTTTTAAGGGACTTGGTAGCTCAGTTGGTAGAGCACAACACTTTTAATGTTGGGGTCCTGGGTTCGAGCCCCAGCCAGGTCACAAGGGTTATACAATTTGTTTTTTTATTTTTAAGGGACTTGGTAGCTCAGTTGGTAGAGCACAACACTTTTAATGTTGGGGTCCTGGGTTCGAGCCCCAGCCAGGTCACAAATGCGTAAGCCTACGTGGAGAAATTGGTAGACTCGCCATCTTGAGGGGGTGGTGCTCGTTAGGGCGTGCTGGTTCGAATCCAGTCGTAGGCACAATAAAAAAGACTACTTTATTAATAAAGTAGTCTTTTTTATTGTCTATATTTATATTTTTTTAATTATAGTACTTTTAAAGCACTTTCTTTAGTCCACCCTATTTTTCCATTAGCTAAACGAATTTTTATCCAGTCATTATTCTTTTCTATAATTTCTACTTTAGTACCTTCGTGAAGCTGCACTACTTCATTGCTATAAGAATTGGCTTCAGAAAATACCCGTACCGTTTTATCAAATAAGATAGCGTACTTTTCACCATCTACTTGTCTTTTGTGAAAATCGGCGATGAAATAAGTGCCTACCGCTACTGCTACTGATACGAACATCAAGGTGAAAAAGAGCCGTTTGAGGGCAGTTTGTTCTAAAAAGTAGTAACAAAAGAAACTCAATACAAATACTATTACTCCTATTATAGAGAGCACTGCCCACGTTTGCAAGCTAAACAAACCTGTAATAGCATCGGAGAGCTGGCGTAACCAAGTTTTAGGTAGGGGTGTAATAGCATCTACTTTCATTTGGTTTGCCAATAGGAGTCCGTTTTTAGCCTGTTGGTTTTTGGGGTTTAGCTGGAGCGCTTTCTCATAATAATAGATACTTTCAGGCACGTGATTCAGTTTGTAATAAGTATTTGCTAAATTATAGTACAAAGCTGATGATTCTTTACCAGACTTTAAAATTGATTTGTATTGGTCAATTGCATTTTGGTACTCTCCTTGGTCGTAATATTGGGTTGCTTTCTCGAAAGAATTTTCGTTAGTTTGAGAGAAAACAGAGAAAGAGAGCAACAGCAAGAGTGATATGATGATGTTGTTTTTCATTTTATTACTTGTTTTTCACTTGTTTGTCGAGGGCAGAGATTACTTGTACTGCCTCGCTAAAATCTTTTTCCATAGAAGCATCGGTGTGATGCTGAGAGTAGCGTGCCATTTCGCAATTAGCGAGTAATGCCATAAACTGAGCTACGGTAGCTTCAGTAGCTTTTCGGCTGAGCAATAGTTCAGTGATTTTATCTTTGCTCATTTCAGCAGTTTCAATTTTTAATTTGGCTTTTAAGTAATTGTGCAAGGCGCGTTCTAACGCTTCGTAGAAAGTACCTTTATCACCTAATTTACGTTTAGCTTCTCCCAGATATTTCTTCGCTAATCTATTGGCTACTCTTACTTTATTACCTTCGATATCTCCGGCTCTTTGCATTTTGATATGCCACCAGATAAGTACAATAGGGATAAGAAGCAAAGGCAAGAACAGCCATAAATAGTAAGCTGTAGAACCAAAGAATACGGGTTGGTGCATTGGCTGAAGGTCGGCATTGGTTTGAAGACCTTCTGGTTTTAGAGGAATGTTATTACTATTAGCCGTGTCATTAGGTTGGTTTTCGGCTGTAGGACCTTCGGTTACATCTATCCAAATATCTTCGGTTTTTACGGTTTCATATTTCTGAGTATTAGGGTTGAAATACGAGAAAGAGAGTCCTGAAATAGGATATTTCCCTTTGTATTCAGGAACGATAGTATAGGTTTGTTCTAAGCGTCCTTTCATTCCGTTAAGAGAAGTGTTGATGTCTTCTTTTTGTTCGGGAGCATACACTTCTAACGATGATGGGAAAGTAGGCTTAGGTAAATCAAACAGTTTAAAATTACCATTACCTGATACTTCTATTTTTAGTTGAGTACTTTCATTAGCTTTGAGTGTTTGTTTAGTAGTATTTACGGAAAAAGAGAAGTTACCGACTGCTCCTGAGAAGTTTTCGGGTTTTCCTTCCTCAGGTAAGGGTTTTATGTTTAAAACGCGACTACCAGAGCTTACTTTGCGTGATATTTCTTCATAGAAAGGACGCCCAAAGAAGTCTCGTTGTCCTGTAGGGGCATTGATAATAGCTTCTACAGACAGAGGCTCGAGAGTGATAGCACCTGTTTTTTGAGGGTAAAGCACTATTCTTTTTACTACAATACAACGGTAGGAACGACCTTGATAAGAGCAATTTTCTACCTCATAATTTTGCAGACGTATATCTTGACTCCAGAAGTTAGGGTATTTTGGTACATCTAACAAACGCAGATTACTAAGAGATATTTCTCCTCCTACATAAAGTCGATATACCACACTTACAGCTTCGTTAAGGTATGGGTTGGGCTTTGAAACTTCGGCAAGAAGGAATAGGTTTTCACGTGCGATATCGTTAGTATTTCTGTCTATTGAGGGAGTTTTTACTGCCTCGGTGACGGTGATGGCTATGGGGTTTGTTTTATATGTTCTACCGTCAATTTCTATACTTGCTTGTCCTATGGTAAACTTACCTTTGGCAGTAGGTTGGAGAATGTAAATATAAGTTTTGGAGAAACTACTTACTCCATTAATCCACGATCTTGAAACCGATTGCGAAGGTCCCATTACTATGGTAAAACCGTGAAAGTTAGGCGGAGTAAAGTTATCGCCGTCTTTATTCATAGAGAACTCTATGCGCAAGCGTTCGTTAGCCCCTAATTGATTTTTACTCACTTCGGCTTTGAACTCTACTTGTTGTGCATAGAGACTTTGGATTAAGAAAGTTATAAAGAATATTATCTTGTATTTCATTTTAGTACTTGTTGTTAGTATGTAAACGCTTTTAAAACATCCCCCTACCCCCTTCAAAGGGGGAGGTAGCGATGTAGAAGCATTTCACTTATTAACCATTACCTAATTATTACCAATCTTTTTCAGTTTTAGCGCGTTGACCTTTTACTTTTTGGGCGTTAATTTTCTCTTGGGTTTTGCGCTCTTCGTTGTTCATTGCCTCCAAGATACGCTCCATTTGTTGTGGCGAAAGAGAAGAGGGACGTTGTTCACCTTGTCCTTGTCCGCTTTGGTTTTTATTCTGCTGGTTGTTTTGGTTAGGGTCTTTTTGGTCGTCGCCCTTATCTTTGTTTTTATCCTGTTTATCGCCTTGATCTTTTTTATTATCTTTATTGTCTTTGTTGTCCTGATTATTCTTGTTATCTTGGTTTTTATTCTGGTTATTTTGGTTCTGTTGATTATTTTGATTATTCTGATTTTGCTGGTTCTGTTGATTGTTTTGATTTTGTTGGTTCTGTTGATTGTTTTGATTTTGTTGGTTGTTTTTATCTTTATTGTTTTTGTTGTTTTGAGGTGGAGGTGGGTTTTGTTTAAGCATTTCTTTGGCTACTGCCAAATTGTAACGGGTTTCTTCATCTTTAGGATTATGACGCAGAGCTTCTTTATAAGAGAGTACCGCCTTTTCGTACTCTTTGTTCTTCATAAAGGCATTGCCTAAATTGTGGAAAGCCTTGTGTTTTTCTTCTTCGGTTATCTTATCGGAGGTTGAGGCGTTTTTAAGTCGGGAGAAAGCCTCGTCGTAACTCTTTTGTTGATAGTACATCGTACCGAGATTATACTGTGCAGTAGCGTTGTTTTTATCTTCGGCTATTGCTTTGCGATATTCTACTTCGGCTTGTACGGGTTTATCGCCTTTGAGAGCGGTATTGCCCTCGTACGTATATTTTTTAGAGTTAGCAATTGCTTTTTGTACCTCTTTTTCGGCTTTGGTTTGTGCAAAAGCAGAGAGGGATAGTAAGGATAATGTTATGTATAGAACGTTTTTCATAGTAGAAAATATCTCTTTGAAAACCTCCCCCTAGCCCCCTCCAAAGGGGGAACTAGCGATGGTCATCATACACGGATTTTTTATTCTTATTTATTATTTGTCTTTTTCTTTTTCGTTGAATAGATTCAATTTCTTTACCCATTGGGTTTTGCGTTCAAAGATAGCGAGGTCTAAGATGAGCAAGAGCAAAGCTCCGCCTAAAAACCACTGAAATTGGTCTTTGAAATCTACAAACTTTTGGGTATCGAACTGACTTTTTTCAGTACCGTCTAATATCTTGTTAATTTGGCTTACTACTTTTTGGGTATTATCGCCGTCGAGGTATTCACCTCCTGCATTGATGGCTATCTGTTGCAAGAGTTCGCGGTTGAGTTTGGTAATCACTACCTCGCCATTGCGGTCGCGCTTATACGTTTGTTCGCCTCCGTCTTTGATAGGGATAGGAGCGCCTTTTTCGGTGCCGATACCTATGGTGTAGATATGTACTCCTTTTTCTTGTGCTTCGGTAGCGATTTCGGTAGCACCCATTTCGTGGTCTTCGCCATCGGTGAGGATAAAGAGCAAGCGCGCAGTGGGAGTATTCTCATCGAAATAGTTGCTTGCCATACGTATTGCTTCCTGAATGGCAGTTCCCTGAGAGGAAAGCATATCGGTGTTCATACCTTGTAGAAACATCTTAGCGGCAGAATGGTCGGTAGTGAGAGCGAGCTGAGGATAAGCGCTAGCTGCATAAGCTACGATACCTACACGGTCGCCTTTTAGCTGACTAATGGTTTCGAAAGCGATGCGTTTTGCCTTTTCCAAACGATTGGGGGCTACGTCTTCGGCAAGCATACTTTTAGAGACATCAATAGCAAAGACGATATCTACCCCTTCGCGTTTTACGGTTTCAATTTTTGTACCTATCTTGGGGTTAGCGAGGGCGATGCTCAGTAGCACAAGCACTACTGCCAAGACACTCCATTTCACCCAGAGTTTGAATCGCGAACGGTCAGGAGCTAAACGCCTAAGGGCAGGGGAGGAGGCAAATTGTCTTTGCAACCGACGTTTGCGAAGCATTGAAAGGGCAAAGATGATAAATAGCGGGATGAGTACCGCTATGAGCCAAAGATATATTTTTTCGTCGATATGAATCATAATTAGTTAAAAGATAAGAGTTAAGAGTTAAAAGTCGCAAAGGCTTTTATTATTAACTTTTAATTCATAGCTGTTAATCAAATACTGCGCCAAAACGATGCAAAGATACAAAATAATTTATAAAATTAGAAAATGAGAGAATTAGGAAATTAGAAAATGAGGTGGTGTAAGGCCTTAGGGCATAGGCCATAGGCATTAGGGGAAAAGCGACAGTCATTATTGTTGTATAAACATCTCCCTACACATACTCCGCTTTCGCGATGCACGTACCTAAGCTACGCCAGCTGGCTGGCTATCTTCAAAGGGGGAATGATGTGTGCTATAAAAAGTAACACATCGGAGCTTTCGGAAGGAAACGGAATAGTTCGGAAGTGGGTCGAGAGAGATTTTGGTGAAAAAAGGCTGTAAGGAGGGTGGGGGTAGCTTATAGAGAGCTTATAGGAAGGCTTATACGAATCTTGGACGATTGGTATAGAAAGGGTATATAAATGGTTGATTAATAATATGATATAACAACGATAAAAATGTTAAAAACGGGGTTTCGAGGCGAAAGAAAGAGAAAAGGCAATAGGCCTTAGGCCATAGGCAATAGGGGGGAGTATGACGGGAAAGGGAAGGAATGACGATGAACGAATGACCAATGACGGAGGGAATGTGGTGAAAACTTCTCGCTGGCTATCCTCAAAGGGGGAGACGCGATGCAAAAGCGACAATTGAGACTTTGATGAATCTTAGGGGATTGTTATATAAAGGCTGTTGGAGCGTTTAATAATCAGTGAATTATATTTTAAGGTTTTAGATTTTAATTATTTAGTTTGTCAATTCGAAAAATAGTTGTACCTTTGCGCCCTGAAAAAATTACGTAATAAAATTAGCATTGCAATGAAAAAAGAAATTCACCCAGAATCTTACCGTTTGGTGGCTTTCAAAGATATGTCGAACGACGATATCTTCATCACAAAGTCTACCGTAGAAACAAAAGAGACTATTGAAGTAGAAGGGGTTGAGTATCCATTAGTAAAATTAGAGATTTCTCGCACTTCGCACCCTTACTACACTGGTAAATCTAAACTTATCGACACAGCCGGACGTATTGATAAGTTTAAAAACAAATACGCTAAGTTCCAAAAATAACATAGCAACTTTTAAAAACCTCCTCACGGAGGTTTTTTTTCTTATGAAAATACTTTCGGTCTCTCTTCATAATATCGCTTCTATAGAAGGCCCCTTTACGCTTAATTTGGAAGCTGAGCCCCTTAAATCGGTGGGGTTATTTGCTATTACAGGAGCGACAGGGGCAGGCAAATCTACCATTTTAGATGCTATTTGCCTTGCGCTTTACAACGATACCCCTCGCTTGGCAACTACAAAAAACTCGGTTGCTATTGCTGACGGCTCGGCTGAGGTGCAGGTGAATAATGTGAAGAACCTCTTGCGCAAAGGGGCGATTTCGGGCTATGCCAAAGTGGTATTTCAGGCGGTAGACGGCAAGACTTATGAAGCGGAATGGCAGGTACGCAGAGCCTATAACAAACTTTCGGGGGCAATTCAGCCTGAAACTTTGCAACTTACTTGCCTGACTGATAGCCAACTGATTGCTGAGAACCGCAAGACATTGGTGCTCGAAAAGATAAAGGAATGTGTAGGCTTGACTTTTGACGAGTTTACCAAATCGGTGATTTTGGCACAAGGAGACTTTACGTCGTTCTTAAAAGCGAATGATGATAAGCGGTCGGATATTTTAGAAAAACTCACAGGTACGGAGATTTACACACGCATTTCTAAGCAAGTGTACGAACTCAACAAGCAACATAAAAACGAACTCCAACTCTTAGAAAAACAGCTCGAAAACATCGTTTTTTTAACGGAAGAAGAGCGCAGTGCTTTGACCGAGCAACTTACAGCCGATGAAGAGAGGTTGAAAACCTTACAAGCCTCGCTCGCTACTTTAAAAGAACAACAACAGTGGTTTGACAATCAGAAGTTGTACACTCAGCAATGGAAAGAGGCTATTGCCAATAAAGAAAAAGCCGAACAAGAGAAAACCTCGCAAGCGGAACGTTTTGGAGAGCTTGCTATCATAGAGCAATTACAAGCCATAAAAGGAGATATTCTCACCGAGCAAAGGGAAAAAGAACTATTAGCAACCGCTCAGCAACATTTGAAGGAAGCTACTACCGAAAAAGAACGGCTCACAGCTGATAAAGCTAAGGTATCCGAGCAAAAATTGCTAACCGAAAACGATTTGGCTACTGCCAAAAAGGCTTATGAAACTGCCAAACCTGCTATTGCCAAAGCAAAGGAATTGGACGTACGACTTGCAGAACTAACGCAGATTTTTGAGCAAAAGCAGCAGCAACAAGAGGCAAAAAAGAGTGCTTTGCAAGCTAAAAAAGAGTCGCTTGAAAAAGTAACTGAACATATACAGAAAGGGGAGAGGTACATTCAGCAAGAAGAGCAGTGGCTCAACACTCACCCTGATGAAGCGCAGTTGTACCGCAATGCGTTGTGGCTCAAACAGCTTGTGGAAGAACAGCAACAACTCAATGAAAAACTAACCGCCCATAGCCAAGCAGAAGCACGCCTTACACAACAACTCAATGAGCTGAAAGCACAATACCCTATACAGGCACTCCCTTCAACTGATATAGAGACGCTTGCTAAACAGCAGAAGGCTTATCTCACCGCCTTGCAAGTGTATCAGGCGGATAGAGAGATTGCCAAACATATCAAGCAATACACTGACGCAAAGGTTCAGGGAGAAGCGCTCTTACAAGAGATGCAAAACGCCCAAAGCCAAATATTGGAAACATTGCAACGTTTAAAAGCTGAGAAGATAGCCACCCAAATAGCTTGTGATACAGCGGAACGCATTTACCAAAGGGCACAAATAGAAAATACCAAAGATGTAGCGTTTTTGAGAGAACATTTAGTGGAAGGAGAAGCCTGCCCCGTATGTGGTTCGGTACACCACCCCAATGCTCATAAGGCAGTAGCTGAACACCTGATAGATACAGTGCAACAAGAATTTCTAACGGCTAAAAAACAATTAGAAACGCTTACCAAAGAGGTTATCACCAAAGAAACGGAGCTCAAAGAACTGCAAAAGCGTATAGAGAGTCAGACAGCAGAAAATGCAGAGCGTACGGATTTATGGCAACAAGAGAGCGAACGCTTGTCGCAATCAGTGTATTATACGACCTATCCTTCTGTGAAAATAGAAGAATATATCACGGATAAGATAGCAAAAACAGAACATCTTTTAGCGGAAAACGAGCGTCTTTTTGAAGTCCTCAACCGACTCAAATCGCTTACTGATGAGCTGAATACCCTTGCGAAAGACGCTGAAAATTACGAGCAACAACGGCAAAAATACAATCAACAATTACAGAGCTTACAACTTTCGGACGCTTGGCTTACCCTTTGGGAAACCGATATTGTGCAATTTCAAACCCAAATTACCACTGCTAAAACCGACTGGGAAGCGCATTCAGCTTGTATCGAGAAATACAAAAAGCGCCTTGCTGAACTCACCCAAGAGCGCACTGAGCTCGCCTCCTCACAACAAGTACTCCGTCAAGAGCTCACCGAATTGACAACGACAATCGATAAAGAGCAAGCACAATTGCAAACGCTGAAAGAAGAACGTGCGGGATTGTTAGAAGGAAAATCGGTTCAAGTAATAGAAGAGAGTTACCAACAGCAGTTAGAGCAATTAACAACTCTTTTAGAGCAAACGCAACAGCAATATAACGCTATTTTATTGGAGATGACGGCTAACGAAAAAACCTTAGAGACCTTAGCGACGCAACAACAGCAATCGCAAACTCATATAGCCGAAGCAACTCACAAAATAGAAGAATGGCTTACAGCCTACAAGCCTGCTCAAATAGAGCATATAAGGAGCAAAATGCAAGAGTGGGCGAATCGTTCTCACGAATGGCTACAATCAGAGCGCCAAGCCCTTCAATCCTTAAATGACCGCATTGCACAATACAATACCATTGCGAATGAAAAACAGCAAGCGCTTGAAACACTAAAAGAAAAAAGACCACTCAACTTTACAGAAGAAGATATCGTTCAGCAGTTGGCAGAACAGACAGCAGAAGAAGATACCTTGCGCGATACGGTAGTCACTCAAAAGAGTCGGCTTTTAAATGATGAGCAACAGCGAGCAATAGCAGTTGAGTTGCACACAGCCAAAGAAGAAAAGGAAAAACTCGCTCATCGCTGGAGCTTGCTCAACGACCTGATAGGAAGTAGTACAGGTAATGCATTTCGCAAATACGCACAGGAGTACACTTTGGATATGCTCTTGCAATATGCTAATGTGCAGATGCGCTACCTCAATAGGCGCTACACCCTGCAACGCATTCCCAACTCTCTTAGTCTGCAAGTGATAGACAACGATATGGGAGCAGAAGTGCGCTCGGTATACTCACTTTCAGGAGGAGAATCGTTTTTGGTATCCTTGGCTTTAGCTTTGGCACTCTCGTCTCTTTCATCTACCAAAATGAACGTAGAAACCCTCTTTATAGACGAAGGTTTTGGTTCTTTAGACTCTGAGACACTTTCAGTAGCCTTAGATGCCTTAGAGAGTTTGCAAAATCAAGGGAAGAAAGTGGGAGTTATCTCTCACGTGCAGGAGATGGTAGAGCGTATTGCTGTGAAAGTAGTGGTACAGAAGGAAGGTAATGGAAAGAGTAAGATAGTGGTTAGTAATTGATTATGAATAGAATATATACTATAGGACATTCCACACATACATTGGAAGAATTTATAGAGATGTTACAATCGTTTGAGATACAACATTTAGTTGATATCAGAGGGTTACCAGGCTCTAACAAATATCCGCAATTTAATAAAGAAAACTTAGAGGTAGTATTACCCGAAATTGGAATAGCCTATACCCATCTCACGTTGTTAGGTGGTAGACGTAAAGTACATAAAGACTCTAAGAATACTCGTTGGCATAACGAGTCTTTCCGAGCTTATGTTGATTATATGGAGACTTATGATTTTGAGAAAGGTATTGCTCAACTCATTGCTATAGCTGAAAAAGAAACTACTGCTTATATGTGTGCAGAGGCTGTTTGGTGGCGTTGTCATAGGTCGATGGTATCAGATTATTTGAAAGCCAAGGGTTGGCAAGTAAATCATATTATGGCAATAGGTAAGGAAGAACCTCATAGATACACCACTCCTGCTCGTATTATAGGAGACAGAGTAGTGTATTACGATGATGGAGAAATTTTAAATCTCTAACACAATAAATCAGATGTAGGAAAAGATTAGAGAAAATCTTTATTAAAAGAACTGTGAAAAAGTATGTAAACATTAAAATAATACGATGAAAGTAAAAGACATAACTAAAGTTCTTGAAACTCTTGCACCACTTGATTATGCTGAGAGTTTTGACAATGTAGGCTTATTGGTAGGTGACGCCAATGCCGAAGTAACAGGAGTGCTCATCACCTTAGATACATTAGAAGCTGTGGTAGAAGAAGCTATTGAAAAGAATTGTAATCTCATTGTTAGTTTCCACCCGATTATCTTTAATGGGCTTAAATCGCTTACAGGGAAGACCTATGTGGAACGAGTAGTGATGAAAGCGATTCGACATCAGATAGCTATTTACAGTATGCATACGGCTTTGGACAATCAGCTGTTAGGAGTGAATGCTTCTATTGCTGACCGTTTAGGATTGCACAATCGCTCCATACTTATTCCACAGCCTAATGTTATTAGAAAACTTATTACCTATATTCCAAAAGCTAATGCTGAAAAGCTACGTAAAGCACTCTTCGAAGCAGGAGCGGGGAATATAGGCAACTATGCGGAATGTAGTTTCAATCTTGAAGGGAAAGGCACTTATAAGGGCAATGAATCTTCGCACCCAACTATTGGTGAACCCAATGTATTTCACATAGAAGATGAAACACAAATAGGAGTTGTTTTTCCCAAGCACTTACAATCTCAAATCCTAAAAGCACTTCGCCAAAATCACCCTTATGAAGAGGTGGCTTATGAGATATATATACTCGAAAACGAGCATCAACATATAGGAATGGGTATGATAGGGGAATTTGAAACTCCGATGAGTGAGGCAGATTTTCTTGTTTATTTAAAAGAAAAAATGGAGGTAAGCTGTATTAGGTATTCAGCATTTAGGGGGAAAGAAGTGAAAAAAGTAGCTGTATTGGGAGGAAGTGGTGCTTTTGCAATAGAAGATGCTAAGCGAGCAGGAGCAGATGTTTTTGTGAGTGCAGACTTTAAATACCACGATTTTTTCAAGGCTGAGGGGAAAATATTATTAGCAGATATAGGTCATTTTGAAAGTGAACAATACATAAAATTTATTTTATTTGAGTATCTTTCAAAAAAAATTCCTACTTTTGCCCTCTCAATATCAAATGTAGATACAAATCCTATCAAATATTATTCATAGATATGGCACAAAAAGTGGATATAACCGTAGAAGAAAAATTAAGAGCATTGTATGATTTACAGCTCATCGATTCTAAGATTGATGAGTTACAAAACACTCGTGGAGAGCTTCCGTTAGAAGTTTCAGACCTTGAAGATGAGGTAGAGGGTTTAAAAAAGCGTCACGTAAAGTTTAAAGAAGAGTTAGACGAATTGCAGGCAGGAATTGCTGAGAAGAAGGCAAAAATTGAAGAGGCAAAAACCCTTATTAAAAAATATACTACCCAGCAAAAGAATGTACGTAACAATCGTGAATATACCTCTCTTTCTAAAGAGATAGAATTTCAAGAGTTAGAAGTACAGTTGGCAGAAAAACGCATTAAAGAAGGTAAAGCGCAAGTAGACCAAAAGAAAGAGGCTATTAAGCAAGTAGATGAGCGCAAAGCCCAACGTGATGCGCACCTCAAGCACAAAAAAGCTGAACTTGATTCTGTTTTGGCAGAAACTGAGAAAGAGGAAGAATTTTTAAGAGAAAAAGCAGAAGAGTATGCGGCTAAAATTGAAGAGCGTTTGCTAAAAGCTTATCAACGCATTCGCAGTAGTGTGATGAACCGTTTAGCAATAGTGCCAATTCAGCGTGGAGCCTCTGGAGGTTCTTTCTTTGCTATTCCGCCACAAGTACAAGTAGAAATTGCCTCTCGTAGAAAGATTATTACTGATGAGCACAGTGGACGAATCTTGGTAGATGCAGCTTTAGCTGAAGAAGAAAAAGAAAAGATGGAAACTTTGTTTAAAAGTTTTAAAGCATAGAAGGTATAGATAGTTAAGAAATTAATATGATAGAAAGAGTTCAGTAATTTGCTGGACTCTTTTGTTTTAGATATGATTTATATGTGATTTTGTTAATAATACACTTATCAAGCAAAAAAGAACCTCCAAAAAGGAAAACTTTTTGGAGGTAATGCTTTAGTAAGCAGTGTGTTTTAAGCGTTTGCTTTTTAAAAAAGTATATAAGTTAAACCAAATGTAGTGTGAGAACCGAAGAAGTTATTGAACTCATTAATGTTTACATTAAATTCGTTGTTAGCATCTCCATTTTTTGGTTTTTTTGTAGTAAAAGAAACTACATCAGATAAACCAAAGTTAATAGCAAGTTTAGGGGTAACAAAATAATTAATGCCTAATCCTGCGCCAATACCAAACTCAGTGTATTTTGCTTTATCGGAACCACTTGTTGTTTGTGTGCTACCGAAGTCTAATCCAACACCACCTTGTCCATATACTTTGAAGCGTTGTCCTAATTCAAGGAAATAGTAACGACCGAAAACATCAAAACCAAATACATTTGTCTTACTTGTTTGGCTTCCTCCTTCTTTTATTTTCTCAGTACCAATATTTAATCCACCTCCCAAAGCAAATTTATCAGTTAAGAAAAACCCTGCTTGTGGAGTAAATTCAAATGTATTGGTTTTCTTTTCAGAAGAACCTGAATTGTCAGTTGTAGAACCAATTTTTAAGTTACCTTCTGCAAATAGGTTTCCTTTTTTAAAACCGAACTCACTGTCTTGTGCTGATAGAGCATCAAAAGCAAAAACTGCTAATAATGATAAAATGATTTTTTTCATTGTGTAATTTTTTTGATTATTAATAGGGCAAAGGTAGTTTATTCTATTATAACTACCAAAAAATTTAACATATTTTTTTGCTTAATAAGCTTTAGCAAAAAGCACTCGTTTTTTCGAAGGCTTACCCGAGTAGATGCAATACCCAGACTCTTCCTTGATATCCAATGGTATACAACGTATCGTTGCTTTGGTCTCTTCTTTGATACGCTCTTCAGTTTCGGGAGTACCATCCCAGTGTGCTGAGAGGAAACCTCCTTTAGTTTCTAACAATTCCTTGAACTCGTCATAGCTATTTACCTCGGTAATATGGGTATTGCGGTACTCCAAAGCTTTGTTGTACATATTGGATTGAATATTCTCTAAAAGCTGCTGAATATGAGCTACAATTTGGTCACCAGCTACTGTCTCTTTGGTAAGGGTATCGCGACGGGCTACTTCGAAGGTATTGTGCTCTATGTCGCGTTGTCCTACAGCTAAGCGCACGGGAACGCCTTTGAGTTCGTACTCGTGGAACTTGAAGCCTGGCGATTGGGTATCGCGATCGTCGAATTTTACGCTGATATTGTGTTTTTTGAGTTCTTCAATTAAAGGCTGAATATGGGAGCGCACTTTTTCTAATTGTTCTGCTCCTTTGTAGATAGGCACAATCACCACTTGTATAGGAGCCAATTTAGGAGGAAGTACTAATCCGTTGTCATCGCTGTGGGTCATAATCAAAGCACCCATTAAGCGGGTTGAGACCCCCCAAGAGCTCGCCCATACATATTCTTGTTTACCTTCTTTACTCACATATTTCACGTCAAAGGCTTTGGCGAAGTTCTGTCCCAAGAAGTGTGATGTTCCTGCTTGTAGAGCTTTTCCGTCTTGCATAAGGGCTTCTATACAGTAGGTATCGTCAGCCCCTGCAAAGCGTTCGCTTTCACTTTTTACACCCTTTATTACAGGCACAGCCATAAAGTTCTCTACGAAGTTGGCGTATACGTTCATCATCTTTTGAGCTTCTTCTATGGCTTCGGCTTTAGTGGCGTGAGCGGTGTGTCCTTCTTGCCACAAGAATTCGGCAGTGCGAAGAAATAGACGGGTGCGCATCTCCCAGCGCACTACATTCGCCCATTGGTTGATGAGTATAGGCAAATCACGGTAAGACTGTATCCAGTTTTTGTAGGTGTTCCAAATAATCGCCTCTGAGGTAGGACGAACTATCAGTTCTTCTTCGAGTTTTGCTTCGGGGTCTACCATTAGTTTACCCTTTTCATTAGGGTCGGCTTTAAGACGATAGTGGGTTACTACGGCACATTCTTTAGCAAAACCCTCAGCATTCTTTTCCTCTGCTTCAAAATAACTTTTGGGAACAAATAAAGGAAAATAAGCATTGGTGTGACCAGTTTCTTTAAACATACGGTCGAGCTCTGCTTGCATTTTTTCCCAAATAGCATAGCCGTAAGGTTTGATTACCATACAGCCACGCACACCTGAACTTTCGGCTAAATCAGCTTTTACAACCAATTCGTTATACCATTTAGAATAGTCTTCACTGCGTGATGTTAAATTCTTGCTCATATATTTTTTAAACTCTTTTTATAGGTTTTTTGGCTTTTCTCCTTACCACTTTGGTAGGATTTTCAGTGCCATTTTTAGGGGGTTTTTGTTTGTAGTAGTGTAGACAGCTTTCTATGTAAAAATCTCCTTGATTCCTGATAAGCCCTGCTACATTATCGTTAAACCATATCTCAGCTAAGTTAGCTTTTAGATATTTTGATATATCATTGCTGTTTCGTTTGAAATCTATGTTGATTTTACGCTCTTTTAAAAACTTTGAAAAGGCGTTGAGCATTTCTTTGGGCACTTTGTATCCCCCTATGAAATAAGACTTTTGTGGCTTATGGTTCTGAGAAGGGTGACTGTCTAAGTATTCAAACAAAAAGAAGTTCGTAAGTCCTGAATTTAGCACTTCATTTACCATATAGGTTTCCGGTTTCATATCTACTGGTACATATACATCTGGGTAGATACCACCACCACCATACACTACTTTTCCTTTAGGAGTTGTAAACTTTAAAGAATCGGGGACTGTAGCATTATCTATTTGAAAGCTTCTGCGCTGGTGACGCAAGTTGTAGGGCTTTTGTATAGAGCGTCCTGTTGGAGTGTAGTAGCGAGCGGTAGTAAGGCGTACTGCCGAACCATCAGGTAGAGGCATTTCGCTTTGTACTAATCCCTTGCCGAAAGTTCTACGTCCTACTATCACACCTCTATCGTTATCCTGTAAAGCCCCTGCTACAATTTCACTAGCTGAAGCGCTATTTTCATTGACAAGTACAAATATAGGTTTATTTTCGAATAACCCACCAGCAGTAGAATAGGTTTCTTCTATTTCTTTGCGATTATTTTTGGTAAATACAATCATCTTATCCTTTGCTAAGAACTCATCGGCTATCTGAATTCCAACATTGAGGAAGCCGCCAGAATTATTACGCAAATCTAGAATTAAACTGTTAATACCTTCTTTTTCCAAAGCTTTAAGTGCTGAGTCAAATTCGTCATTAGTAGTTTCGGCAAACCTATTCATACGTATATAGCCTAAAGTATCATTTACTTTGTAAAAACAATCAATACTTTTAATAGGAATAAACTTTCGCTCAATACCTATCTTAAAAAGACTATCTTTACTTTTTCGGTAAATAGTTAAATCTACTTTTGACCCCATTTCTCCTTTGAGAATATTTTTGATTTTATCAGTATTTAAGTGTTTTTTAAACAAGGTATCTTTCCCTGCTATTAAAATACGGTCACCAAAACGAATACCTTTGTGCATTGCATCACTTCCCTCAATAGGTTTGATTACGGCAATGGTATCTTTGTACATATAAAAGCTAATACCCACACCTACGAACTTACCACTCATCGTTTCGGCTACCTCTTGGATATCACTTTTAGAGATATAAGTGGAGTGAGGATCTAATTTGCGCAAAATACTGTTTATTGTGAGGTCTACAATACTATCGGTATTTACTTTATCTACATAGTCCTCTTCTATATAATCGATAAGTCTGTTTAATTTCACTTTATAAGGATTCTCTTGCACCGTATCTATATCAGTAATAGGCATAGGTACAGGTGGAGGAGGCTTGGGAATGTAGAAATTCGCAAGCTGTCTTCCTAAAACAAGTCCTAATGCTAAACTTAAGCCTATAAATATGGGGAGTATGTAGTGTTTGTTTTTCATCAAATAATTTTATTTACCAAAGGCAGTAATCCCCTGTTTTATCCATTTGTAAAACTCATCGGGGTCATCGGTATCAAGGGTATATCCTATTGGGTCTACTAAGTTCTCTCCTTGGAGATTCATCAGCACGTAAAAGGGCTGTGTATTGGCTTTGTAATGGAGGGTTTGGAACTCACTCCATTTTTGTCCAATGGTTTTTATCATCTTGCCTTCTCTAATTTGTGAAGGTCTCACTTCGCTTTCAGGTAGTGGACGTTTATCGTCTACGTACAACGAAATTAATACCACTTCATTTCTGAGAGCATCGAGCACTTGAGGGTTAGGCCATACATTTTGTTCCATTTTGCGGCAGTTTACACAAGACCAGCCAGTAAAGTCTAACAATACGGGTTTGTTCACTTGTTTGGCATAAGCTAATCCTTTTTCATAATCATCAAAAGTAACGATATTGTGAGGTTTGAACAAGTGCGCTCCTTCAGGGAGAGCACCTTCATCTACACTGGCACTACCTCCGTCAGCGGTATAGCCTACACCGTAAGGCGATTCGCTATAATGTTGCGGAGGAGGAAAAGCATTGATAAGGTTGAGTGGTGCCCCCCATAACCCCGGAATCATATAAATTGTAAAACTAAGAGTTAATAAGCCTAATAGCAGGCGACCTACTGAAATACGGTCGGTGGCATCGTCGTGAGGTAAACGTATTTTTCCAAAAAGGTAGAGCGATAAGGCACCAAAAACTGCAATCCAAATAGCGATAAATACTTCGCGTTCTATCCAGTGGTATTGCAATACCAAATCAGCATTAGAAAGGAATTTGAATGCTAAAGCCAATTCTAAAAATCCCAATACCACTTTCACGGTGTTCATCCAACCACCTGATTTAGGCAAGGAGTGCAACCAACCAGGGAAGGCTGCGAACAAGGCAAAAGGCAAGGCTATTGCCAATGAGAAGCCAAACATACCAATAATAGGAGCGATCCCCCCTTCGGAAGCAGCTTGTACTAACAAAGTACCTACAATAGGACCTGTGCACGAGAATGATACGATAGCTAACGCCAACGCCATAAAGAAGATACCTATAAAACCACTGCGGTCGGCTTGAGCATCTACTTTGGTACTCCACGAGCTGGGCAAAGTAATTTCGAACGCTCCTAAAAACGAAATGGCAAATACTACCAATATCAAGAAAAAGATGAGGTTGAACCAGAAATTACTTGCTAAAGCATTCAAAGCATCTGCACCAAAGATAGCAGTAATAGCTGAGCCCAACAATACGTAAATCACAATAATAGAAATACCATAGATCACAGCATTCTTCACACCTTTAGCTTTAGTTTTGCTCTGTTTGGTAAAATAACTCACCGTCATAGGAATCATTGGGAATACACAAGGAGTGAGCAAGGCAGCAAAGCCAGAAAGAAAAGATATAAAGAATATTGTCCACAGACCTTGACGTGAGATAGGGGTAGAAGTGGGAGCTTTTGTTGTTGTAGTTTGACTTACGATAGTTTTAGGAACTGTATTATTACTGTCGGTATTATTACCAAAAGTAAACTGAGGAGTTACCACTTTGCTTGCAACGGGAGCTCCCGAAAGGAAAAACTCTAAATCTACTGTGTCAGGAGGCAAACAGTTGCTATCGTCACAGCTCATAAACTCTACCGTTGCTTTTATAGAAGTTATAGGTTTTACTATTTTGATGCGTTGTTTGAACACAGCTTGATTGTGAAAATAAGCAATTTCCATATCAAAAACCTTGTCGTGCTTTTGTATAGGTTTACTTTCTTCGGTCTTACCCATAAGCTCGAAGTTTGCGCTTTTTTCAAAGGCAAAAGAGGTAGGAATAGGTCCTTTAGGCGGAATGTTTTGTGCATAGAGCTTCCACCCAGCCTCAATGGAAGCTGTTGCTACCAAATAATATTCGTTATCGCTGATTTTTTCAACCGCTGTTTTCCATTTTACAGGGTTATGTATTTGAGCATTTGCTATTGCTACAAGTACTACGAATATCAGTGTTATTATTTTCTTCATTCGTTATTGAGTTTATGAGTGATAAATTTTAGAGTGCAAAATTACAACAAAATAATGATATATACAACATTTAAAAATCTCTCAAATTTTCAAATATTTCTTCTTTTTCTTTTAAGGTCAGTGAAGTGAGTTCTCCCAAGATATTGAAAGCATCCCAAATCTCTTCTCTTTCCAAAGTGTCGATATGATGTTTCTTGTCGATTTCATTAAAAATGGCTATGAAATTTTCTAATGTTTTCAAAGCTTCTTCCTTGTCTTTGTTAGCTGATAGTTTTTTATATGCATCGGTATATGCCCTCATTGCTTTTTTAGCTACCGAAGGTTTAGTGCCATCTCTGCCATCCCAATTTCTTAAAGGATTATCTAAGTTGGCTTTTATCCATTCATCAGTACGGACTTGTTTGATGTCCAGCTCATCAATGCCTTTAAACTTTTTTTTAACCTTATCTGCTACTACTTTGGGTACAGACCATAAGGTAATAGAGCTCAAATTAGGCATTTCTGTTTTCTTTACAAAACTGTCAAAATTATAAAGATTTGAAAGCCAAACTGATTCCAAGTGCTGAAACTTAACCAAAGCCTCTATATTTCTTAAAGAAGCATTCTTTCCGTTAATCATCAGGAATTCTAAGTTAGGGAATGTGTTGGCTATCTCAGCTATATCTACACAATAATTTTTATCAGAAAATATTCTTAGTTCTCTCAGATTGTGAAGTCCTTTGAACTTTAGAAATCCACTATTGAAATCATATAGACAAAGGTTTAAAAGTTCGCCTTCAAAAGGGCATACTATTTCTTTGAGTGTTGAAAAATCTCCAAATAAAGAAAGTGATTGCATATAACTGTTTAGCACTATTTTATCAATATTACTATTGTGTATACTTAACGAATTTGTGCCACTTGTCGAAACATCTACCACAGCTTTATCTGTTCCTTTAAGCTCTAACTCACTTACTTGTTGTTTTTCTTTCAGAAAAGATTGCAATTCAGCATCGAAAATACTACTTTCTATCTTATACAAAAGCGGATTTTCTTTCAGTGCATTTGTATAAAAGTCCTTAGATTTATTAGCAGTAATCTTTAACTTTGTGTTTTGAGGTTTCTTTGCCTTAAAATGCTTTTTAAAATCTTCTGGTAACCGATTCCATTGGTATTGCAAAGAAAACTGCTCCATAGTCTCTGTGCTTATGTATCCATCAGGTGGGGTATCTATAAGAGGGGTATTTCCAATGAGAATAGGATTGAAAGCAAGTAATGTATCGCCATTGATATAAAAGTTTTTCTTTTGCCAATAGTGATGGTCAAAAACAAAATATTTTGCATTTTTTAGAGCATCAAGCGTTGGCACTTCTTTGGTCAAAGCATTTAAGACAATAGCTATTGTTCCTTTCTTGTCATCTTTGAGAACAATTTGTACCGACACATAAAAACCCCACCTTTTCAAGTAAAAAGAAAATATATCACCTATTTTTAGCTCGCTTATGTTTTTCATAACAATGGGATTAAAGGTTAAATGAGTTTGAAAACATCCTCTTAAAGAGAAAGTCTTGCCATATAGAAACCATCATAACCCGATTGATGCGCAAAAATCACTTCCTCAGCTTCTAAGCGATACTCTTTTCCTGCTTCTGAGGCTAAGAATTTTTCTATTTGTTGTTGGTTTTCACTAGGCAATATAGAACAAGTAGCATAGACAAGTTTGCCTCCTTTTTTTAGCAATTTACTGTACTGTTGTAAAATTTCTTGTTGAGTAGTGCGTATTTCGTCCAAGAATTCAGGTTGCAATTTCCATTTTGCATCTGGGTTACGGCGCAGTACGCCGAGTCCGCTACAAGGGGCATCAATGAGTACGCGGTCGAATGTGCCGTGCATACGTTTGAGCTGTTTGGGTTCTATGAGTTTAGTTTCTATGTTAAAAACCCCGTTACGTCGTGCCCTGCGTTTGAGCTCTTGTAATTTCTGTTCGTAGATATCCATCGCTATAATCTGACCTTTGTTTTGCATTAGGGTAGCGAGGTGTAAGGTTTTACCTCCTGCTCCAGCACAAGTGTCGATTACACGTTTCACGTTGCTATCTATCATCATAAAAGGAGCTACTTTTTGAGAGGAAGCATCTTGTACCTCAAACAGTCCATCGGCAAAGGCTTGGGTTTTAAAGATATTGCTGCGTTCTACTAACTGCAAAGCATCGGGGTAATTGCGCAAAGGATAAGTTTCTACTCCTTCTTGTCGCAAAAACTGTTGCAAGTGTTCTAAAAAAGTTTTAAGGGTATTCACACGCAATACTACGGAAGCTAAACTGTTAAGGGCGTGTAATTCATCTGTCCACAACGTTTCTCCTAATTCTTGTGCGCCCAAAGTATCTAACCAGTCGGGTACTGATTCACGTAGTTTTCTCACCTTAGAGAGTTCGTCGAACTTGCCTTTGATACGGCGGGCAGGAGTATCTTCAAAGTAGTTTCCCCAATCGGGCAAGGCAATACTTTTGAGAGTCGCCCATACAGCAAACATACGGCGTAGGTTGTGCACTGTAAAGGGTTCGTACACTTCGGCAATCTCGGCATAAAGTCGTTTCCAACGCACAATGTCGTAAATAGTTTCGGCAATAAAAGCCCTATCGCGGGCGCCCCAACGCTTGTCTTTTTTCAGTTGTTTTTCTACTGCCTTATCGGCGTATTGCCCTTCGTTAAAAATAAAGGTAAGTCCCTCTATTACGGCATCTACTAAGTTTCTGTGTAATTTCATTATACTAAAAATAAGACGGTAATTTTTGTATTACCGTCTCTTTACTTTATCTTTTTGAAGGGCGAATTACAATTCGCCCCTACAATATGATGCAAAAGTAACTTTAATAATTATTTGATTAAAAGAGCTGTGCAGTAAAGGTAAACAAGAAGTTACCGTAAGTTGATTTTATTTGAGCATTATCGGTAAGTATTGTTTCGTACATTTGGTATAGGTTTGTTTGTTTAGCAATGTCATAAGACGCATCTAAACGAATACCTCCTAAAGTAACTCCTGCTCCAAACGAATAGCCAGTGAGGTCGCCTACCGTAGCCACCTTTTTGCGATATGGACTTTGCTCGTAACGATAACCTCCACGAAGGCTTACGTAATTGGTAGTTTCACCCGTTTTAAATGGAATACGAAACTCAGTTCCTATGCGTACAGTAGAGGTTTCTCCTAACTGATTTTCTATAACATCATTTTCAGCATTTTTTGCAGCAGACCTAAAGTGAAGATTTTTATAATCTTTATAAATATAATCTACACTTAGCATAGCATATCTACCAAATAAGTAAGCTGCACTTGCTGTCCAACTGCCTGGTGTACGAAATTTGTAGTCAGGAAGAGTAACAATCACTCTTGGATCTGCATAATTAGTACGGTTGTTAGTACTTAAATATTGTGTATACTCTTGATTAAAGGTATACCACGTAGGAGAAGTATAAGTTACTCCTAAGCGCAAGCTTTTAGTAGCTTTTACTATAGCTCCTAACTGAAAAGAAAATCCACTACCTGTAGTAGTATAATCATTTTCAAAATAAGCATTTGTTATAGTAGAAGTGCTTGCGTAAGTTTCCCAATGTGATAATTTGTCCTTTTGATTGATACGATGTGCATTTAGGTTAAGTCCTAAGTATAGAAAATCTTCGTATTGAGTTGAAAAATTAAAATTATACTTTGATACACCTCCGCTGGTAACACGCTCAAATCGTTGGTCAGCTCCGTTACTTACATTCTTATCATACTGTGTTTCTTGCAAAATAGCATCTGCAACAGCATCAGAATCTGTTGGTTTAACCTCATCTCTTCCTATGTGTGGACGAATAAGCCCTACATAATGCCCTAAGAGTGCATTTCTATAACGGAAAGCTCTATCTCCTGCTAATCTTCCCATATCAAAATAAATATCTTGGAGAGTATTTCTCTCTATTACTCGTTTATTTTGATAGGTTTCTAATAACAAGTTTTGTTGCTTTATACCATCAGCAAAATATTTAAAATAATCTCCCAAATTTTTGTTTGCGCTTCCAGAAAATGAGAAGTTACTAGCATCAAAATTTTTAGTATTTTGGTAATTAAAACCAAAAGAGACTTTTCTCCATCCTGAAGAGCTAACTTCAATAGGAAATACAACTCCGAACTGATTAATATTAAAGTCAGTATCTCTATTATTAGTTTGAGTACCATTATAAGTAATCTTATTTTTAGTAACATTACTTTGCAAAGTACCTCCTATTTGTGCTCCCGAAAAAACAGAACTTCCAGCAGGATTGATATTGATAGCTGAAAAGTCACCTCCTATAGCTCCAAAGGCACCACTCATTCCTTTAAAACGAGCTGTTCCTGTAAGGTCTTCTGTTGAATAACGCAAGGCATCTTTATAATTTTGAGCTGATACGTTATAGACTACCAAAGACAATATTGTAAATAGTATTTTTTTCATATAATTTTACTTTTTAAGTTAGTAATCTCTTCTTGTAGTACCAGCTCCTGAAGGTTGATTGTTACTTCCCCCAGAATTGCCACTTCCATAATTTCCTCCTGAGTTGTATCGACCGCTGTCATAACTTCTCCCTGAATCATACTGAGGGGAAGAATAACCCCGATTATAATTATTGTTCTGATTGTAGTTATTATTCTGGTTGCTACCGCGATACCTTCCTTCATCATAAGGACGACTATAGGTATTTCTTGAACGATTATCATAAGAAGGATAGTTTCTGCGATTATCATCACGAGGTGTGTCACCTGTGTATGATCTTCTATAACCTCTTTCTCTTACGCGATAATCGCTGTCATAGTATCTTCTGTCGTAATAATGGTCATAGTATCCACCATAAGGATAATATCCATAGTATGGGTATCCATAATATCCATAATAAGGATAGCCATAGTAACCGTAGTAAGGATAGTAACCTCCGTAGTAACCACCCCAATAAGGGTCGTAGTAATTACCCCAGCTCCAACCTAAGGAAAAGCTCCATCCAGAGCGATAAGGGCGATAGTAAGGGTAGTCGTAATAGCTATAATAAGGATACCAAGCTCCGTAGCCCCAATAGTTATTCCAGCCGTAATAAGGATTTATCCAACCGTTATTATATACATTTACATTCACGCGTGAAGGGTTACTGCCCCAACCTCCGTAAGAGGAGTTGCCTGTATAGGCATTGGAGCGATAGCTGTTCACATCAGTAAAATGTGTAAAACTACTATCAGTTTTTTGTTGATATTGTTGTGCCTTCTCACTGAAAAAATCCTTATATTTATTAGGGGTATAACGGTTTTCAGGAGGATAGTCATAACGTTCAGTATAGCTTTCTCTCTCCACGTATCTTACCCTTTCGGGTACAGGGTCGTTATAGATACCATCGGCATAGTAATAACCTACGCACGAGGTAAGTGCTAATGAGGCTACCAGACCTAAGGAGAGGTATCTCATCGTTTTTCTGAGGTTAAAATTCTTTTTCATCGTCAATCGTTTTTAGTTAATAGTGTGTAATTAATGGTTTGTGGTCAATGGTTAGTGCTTAATGAATGTAAATCAATTTCTGTGCCAAAATCTATCTACTTCTCACTCTTCACTTTTTACTTCTTTCAGTTGGGTACCCCAAAAGAGAACCTTTTCGCCAAAAGATTCAGCAGACTGTTGTAGGAGTTTAGGAATAGTGTGCTCAATGAAATACAATAACTGAGCGGGTGAAGTAGTTTCGTGATGAATGGCATAGTGTTTTTCAGGTACGTTTAATACTTTAAACACTCGTACTCTCTCTATGGCTTTATTAGTGTTTATAGTAGGTAAATAAACGTTTTGTAGCCATTCTTGCCACTGGGGGAATACCTCATCGCTTATCACCACTGTTAAATTATATACATACATTACCCATTTATTTTTTGCAAAGATAATAAATAATTCATAACTTTGCAACCAATTTATAAATAAATTAAAAACGTATGGCAAGTATTCGCAATTTAAAAAAGGACATTAACTACGTGTTGGGTGATATTATCGATGCAGTGTATTTCACAGGAAAGATGCAAACAGAAGGAGGTAAAGCTCTTGTAACCGAAATTCTCAACGATTTTGATACGCTTATCGATAAAGTAGCCGATAAAACAGTGGAAAACCGAGGCGCTCACCTCAAACAAGTGAGAAGAGACTTTGAACAAAAAGCAGGGGCTCTTATCGAGAAACTCAACGCATTACCATAAGTTAGAAATACAGCTTAAACACTGAAAAAGTTTATTTGTAAGAGTATTGCAAAATACCCTTATGGGGTTGCTTGTGTCTGTTTTTGAGAAAGAGATACAGAAGATAAGTTTGGCAAAAAGTATGCAATAAGCCCCATCAAAGGCAAGAAAGAACATAGTTTATAAACGAAGTCAATACTGGTTATGTCTATCAATTTGCCTAATACTGCCGAAGCCAATCCGCCCATACCAAAAGCAAAACCGTAGAAAAAGCCTGAAATCATTCCTATTTTCTGGGGCAAAAGCTCTTGTGAATAGACTAAAATAGAGGCAAAAGCCGATGAGATGATAAAACCTATCAGCACGATGAGTACTGCCGTAGTGGTAGCATCGGCGTAAGGCAACCAAAGCGCAAAGGGGGCAGCCCCTAAGATTGAAAGCCAAATAATAAATTTTCTTCCTACTTTATCACCTAAAAAACCTCCAATAAGTGAGCCCGCAGCTACTGCTCCTAAAAAGTAAAATAGGTATACCTGTGCCTCAGCATTACTAAATCCGAATTTTTTAATAGTATAAAACTGAAAGTAATTGTTGATAGCTGCTGTATAGAAGTTCTTGGAGAATACTAGCAACATCAATATAATCATAGAGTTGCGTATTTGTGCACGGGTGAGATTAGGCAACACTACAGGTTTTTTAGCTTTCTTTTTGAGCAATTTAAGCAGAATGCTACGCCATTTGCCTATGAGGAGCAGTATAAGCATTGCAAAGATAGAGAACCCTGCAAACCATATTAAATTGCCTTGATGACTTTCTTCTACGACTCGTCCGTCGATTACTTTTTTGCTGAACAATAGTAATATCACCAATAGAGGAGCTAAGGCTGTCCCAAAGTTACCACCCAACTGGAAAATAGCTTGTGCGAACGAGCGTCTGCCTCCTGAGGCTAAAAATGCTACTCTGGACGATTCGGGGTGGAATACCGATGAGCCTACCCCTATGAATACTACCGAGCACAGTATAGCTGTATAGCTACTCGCCAACGATAAACTCACGATTCCCATAGTGGTAAATGCCATTCCTAATACTTGTGAGTAGGGCTTAGGGTGCTTATCGGTATAATTGCCTACTAAGGGTTGCAATATAGAGGCTGATAGTTGGTAACAGAGTGTAATCACCCCTACTTGCGCCATTGTGAGAGCATATTTGCTTTGCAGAGCAGGATAAATAGACGGAATGACCCCTTGAATGAGGTCATTGAGTCCGTGTGCTAAGGCGATAAGCAGTAAAATGCGATATTGTGGTTTGTTTTCTTGATACATTTTAAGCGTAGAACAACTGTGTGAGTACCGAGTTAGAAAGGATAATCACTATACTTGTCCATACAAACGAAACGGTACTTGCTTTCCCAACGTCCAGTGCACCTCCTTTCATATAATAGCCGTGATAGGACGGGATAGTAGCCAAGAAGAAGGCAAATACTATCGTTTTGGTGAAAGCGTATATCATACTATAAGGTTTGAAGTCGTATTGTACTCCTTGCACAAATTCGGCAGAGGTGGTATAACCACTCATCACCGCTGAAGCCCAGCCTCCTAATACGCCTAAGTACATACCTAAGGCGATGAGAAAAGGCATTAACATTAGGGCTACTATTTTTGGAAATACTAGATAATTCACTGAGTTTACTCCCATAATATCAAGAGCATCAATCTGTTCGGTTACGCGCATCGTACCTATACTGGAAGTGATAAACGACCCTATTTTTCCTGCTAAGATGATAGCTGTAAAGGTGGGGGCAAACTCCAATACAATAGATTGGCGAGTGGCGAAACCTATAAGGTATTTAGGAATAAAAGGGTTATCGATATTTAGAGCGGTTTGTACTGCTACTACCCCTCCTACAAAGAAAGAGATAAAAGTCACGATACCTATTGACCCAAATATTAAATCGTCTATCTCACGCAAGATAAGGTCTTTCATTATCGACCAGCGGGTGCGTTTGCGAAAGACATCATAAAGCATTATAAAATAGCCTCCTACGGCTGCAATGTGTTTCATACGTTGTTTAAAAAGCGTTTATTAGTGTTTAAAATGTCGTACTCCTGTGAATACCATTCCCATTTGGTGTGCATCGCAATAATCGATGCTGGCTTGGTCTTTGATAGAACCCCCAGGTTGTATCACCGAACGGATACCTTCGTTGTGAGCGATTTCTACGCAATCGGGGAAGGGGAAGAAGGCATCGCTTGCCATTACTGCATCGTTGAGGTCAAACTGAAATTCTTTAGCCTTTTCAATAGCTTGTTTAAGAGCATCTACACGACTGGTTTGTCCTGTGCCACTTGCAATGAGCTGTTTATTCTTCGCCAATACAATGGTATTCGATTTGGTATTCTTACATATTTTAGATGCAAAAAAGAGGTCTTCGAGCACTTCGGCTGACGGTTTTACAGCAGTTACGTATTGTATATCTTCTATGCTATCGGTTTTGAGGTCTTTTTCTTGTACCAAATAGCCGTTGAGACACGAGCGCACACTTGTTGTAGGCATTTTGGCTTTCTTCTGTACTAAAATAATACGATTTTTCTTCTGTTCGAGTATTTTTAGGGCTTCATCGCTGTAAGAAGGTGCAATGATTACCTCAAAAAACAGCGAGTGAATGGTTTCGGCAGTAGCTGAATCTATCTTAGTATTAGAGATGAGAATGCCACCAAAAGCTGATACGGGGTCGCCTGCGAGAGCATCTTTATATGCCTCGTGTATCGTTTTGCGTGTTGCTACCCCACAAGCATTGTTGTGTTTCAGTATGGCAAAAGTAGGGTCGTCATCTACAAATTCAGCTATTAAGTTTACGGCGGCATCTACATCTAACAAATTGTTATAAGAGAGCTCTTTGCCGTGTAGTTTATCGAAAAGGGCATCGAAATTACCGTAAAATTCTCCTTTTTGATGAGGATTTTCGCCATAGCGTAATACTTGTCCGTCGCACTCGTTAATCGCTAAGGTAGGAATTTCTTCTGTTTGATTAAAATAGTTGAAGATAGCGGTATCGTAGTGTGAGGATACTCGGAAAGCCTTAGTAGCAAAGGAATGGCGCTCTTCCAAAGTAGAGCTACCGTGCTGTTCGTTTAAGATGTACAAAAGGTCAGCATATTGGTTTGCTGATGCCACACAAAGTACATCTTTATAGTTTTTGGCAGCTGCACGAATAAGCGAAATACCTCCTATATCTATCTTTTCAATAATCTCTTGCTCGCTGGCACCGCTGGTTACTGTTTTTTCGAAAGGATATAAGTCTACAATCACTATATCGATTTGAGGGATAGCGTATTGCTTCATTTCTTCAGTATCTTGTGCATTATCCTGACGGTTGAGGATACCTCCGAAGATTTTAGGGTGGAGCGTCTTGACACGTCCGCCGAAAATGGGAGGATAATCGGTGATAGATTCGACGGGAACTACCTCTACGCCTAATTTCTTGATAAAATCTTCAGTACCTCCTGTGGAGTAAATAGTAATTCCTAAGGTTTTCATTCTGTGAATGATAGGCTCTAATCCTGTTTTGTCGAAAACAGATATTAAGGCAGATTTAGCTTGTTTTGCAGTGCTCATTTGGAAAAAAGGTTTCATTTTAGGCTACAAAAATACTACTTTTTATCAATACCAAGCAAACAAAAGATTAAAAAAATGCCGATAATACCAGGAAATGAGAGAATTAGGAAATGAGGAAATGAGAAAATGAGGAAATGAGAAAATTAGAAAATTAGAGAATTAGGAAATGAGGAGCGAGGTTGAGTTAGAGGAATGAGGCTGTGCCTCAAAAATTTAACAAAATCAAGGCTACGCCTTGTAAACCAGCAGAGGGATTGTTAGTTTATTCAACTTTGCCCAAGTTTCAAACTTGGGCAAAGTTAGAGATGAAAAAGCGATGTGTTGGGACTGTTAGGA
>NZ_KB291535.1:97551-107308 GCF_000318315.2 Capnocytophaga sp. oral taxon 324 str. F0483
GATTGGTATAGAAAGGGTATATAAATAGTTGATTAATAATATGATACAATAGGGTTAAAAATGTTAAAAACGGGATTTCGAGGCGAAAGAAAGAGGAAGAGGTGCTAGGACTTAGGCCATAGGCACTAGGGGATAACATCCCCCTAACCCCCTTCAAAGGGGGAATGTAGCGACGGAAAAGGGAATTAGCAAATTAGAAAATTTGGAAATTAGCAAATTTGTGGGAGGAGTTTAGTAGGGGTGTGGTGACAGAGAAAGTGGGGGAAAAGTGGAGGAGATTTTAACTTTACTAAAGTTTTAAATTATGGAAAAGTTTGCGATGCAAAAGCGATTTTGAGACTTTCCAAGTATCTCCGGCGTAACGACACAAAGAAAAAAGGGTGAGTGTGGCAACGTTATAGTGAAGGGCTATTGTTTGTAAAATCTTGTGTTTTGGGAGTTGATTTTTTCGTAGATAGCAGTTAATTCAAAAAAAAGTTGTATTTTTGACCCCTCAATAAAACTATACAGAAAGAACTTTGTTACATTATAAACGTCAACTCACTTTCATTATCAGCTTATTAGTGGTAAGCTCCTGTCTTTGGTATGCGGAATCATTCGCCTTTAAGTCGGGTGGTTTTCACTATACAACTCCGTGGGCAGTGCGCGATACTATCAAAAAAGATACTGTAGAGCCTAAAAACGACCGCCGTGGGCGACGTATCAAGCCTAAGAAACCTTCGGAAAAAGCTAAAGATTCCCTTAAAAACGATACGATTAAAAAACCTAAGAATGCCTTGGAAGACATTGTGAAATACAAGGCTAAGGACAGTATTGTGTTCAACAAGGTGAAGAACGAAATCATTTTGTACAACGAAACTAATGTGCAATATACTGATATTGACATCACTGCGGGAATAGACGTGATTAACTATGAGAAAGGCGAAGTGTATGCCGGACGCCTAAAAGACAGCGTGGGAGAATATACCCAACACCCTGTATTTAAGCAAGGTAGTGATGTAATAGAGCCCGATTCGATACGTTTTAATTACCGCAACCAGAAGGCGATTATCCGCAATGCTTATACCAAGCAGGACGAAAACAACATAAAAGGCGAAATCATCAAGAAGGAGAATGACTCTACTTACTTTATGAGAAACGCGATTATCACTACTGCCGAAGACCTCGACGACCCTGATTATTACATCAAAGTGCGCAAAGCGAAGTTCGTGCCTAAGAAGAAGGTTATCGCAGGGTTTAGCAATATGTATATCGTGGATATTCCTACGCCTTTGGCTATTCCGTTCGCTTATTACCCTATGGTATCGGGACGCACTTCGGGGCTTATCTTTCCTACCTTTGGAGAAGTGAATAACCGTGGCTATTTTTTGCAGAACATAGGTTATTACTTTGTAATTAGCGACAATTTTGACCTTTCGCTTACGGGTGACTATTATACCAATGGTAGCTATGGGCTTAGGGCACAATCGGCTTATGTGAAGCGTTACAAGTATTCAGGGAACTTCAATCTTTCATTTGAGAATAACATATACAGTATGAAGGGTTTACCTGACTATTCAGGTAGCCGTATGTACAATATCCAGTGGTCGCATTCCAAAGACGGCAAAGCCAACCCTAATTCCAACTTTTCGGCTTCGGTGAACCTATCGAGCAACAGTAGATATTATCAAGAATCCTACAATCAAGCGAATACGTCGAACTTTTTGAACAATACGATGATGTCGTCTATCTCGTATTCCAAGACGTTCCCAGCGTATCCTTCGATTAACTTATCGCTATCGGCATCGCATTCACAAAATACGAATACGAAAAGTATTGATATGACACTCCCTTCGATGCGTGCGAGTATGGAGCGCATTTATCCTTTTGCCCGTGAAGGACAAACGAAGAAAGGACTTATCAAGAGTTTGAATTTCCAGTACAGTATGCAAGCTGATAACCGTTTTTCGACCTATGACAGTTTGTTCTTTACTAAAAAAATGTTTGACGAGGCGAGAAACGGGGTGCGACACTCTATACCAGTGAGTACAACTGCTAAGCTATTTAAATACGTTACCTTAGGGTTGAACTCATCAGTAAACGAGACGTGGCAATTTAAGACAATTCGCCGTAAGGACTTCAACAGCAATACGGGCAAGGTGGGCATTGACACCCTCAGCGGTTTTGACCGTTTTATGACGTACAACCTCGGGGCGAGTCTCGGTACAACTATCTACGGTACTTTCCGTTTTGGCAAGAACGCTAAAATACAAGCTATTCGTCACGTGATGCGACCCTCGGTGAGTTATGGTTATAATCCTTCTTTTGACCAGTATTACGATTATTACATTTCGGACGCTTATGGCAACCGCTCACAATACACTCGTTTTGAGGGAGGTATCTACGGTACGCCAAGTTTGGGTGAGTCGCAATCGATAGGGTTCTCATTGGCAAACACCTTTGAAGCCAAAGTGAAACAAAAAGATAGCACTGATGCTGAGCCGAAAAAGGTAATGCTCTTGAACAGTCTCAATTTCAGTTCTAACTACAACGTAATTACCAAGCAGTTTAGTCCGCTGAACATTACAGGGGGTACTTCGTTCTTCAACGGGAAGCTCGGGGTGAACTTTGGGGCAACACTCAACCCTTATGCAATAGACAATAACGGACGACAAATGGAGAAATGGAATATAGACAACGGCGGTAGTCTTTTTAGGCTTACTAACGCCAATATTTCTACCAACTATTCATTCTCGAACAAAGATAAAAAAGACAAGAATAAAGACAAACAGACGGGTAACGTAGCGGGAGGACGTACTGATGACCTCTTTGGGTCGTCGAAACCACTAAGCGAAGTGCAGGATATGGATAAGAACCGCAAAGAAGGCGAGGATAAAGATGAGAAGAAGACCTTTTACAAGGCAGTTATCCCTTGGGACATAACCTTAGCACACTCGCTTACTTATAGCAATCAGGCACGCGAAAATAAGATATCCAACAACTCGCTAATGTTCTCAGGGAACGTATCGCTCACGCCCAAATGGCAGGTAGGAGTTTCGAGCGGTTATGACTTTGTAAACCAAGGATTCACCTATACCCAATTACGTTTTGAGCGCGATTTGAGCAGTTTCCGTATGAGTTTTCAGTTCACTCCGTTCGGTTATCGCAGTTCGTGGTATTTCTTTATCGGCATCAAAGCCTCAATGCTTTCAGACCTAAAATGGGAGAAGAACAAAGAGCCGGATAGGGTCTTAAGGTAAAAGGTAAGAGGTAAAAGGTAACAAGGAAAATTATGAAAGAAAAGATACAACAACTTCGGGAGGAACTCAATGAGCACAATTATAACTACTATGTGCTGGATAAACCTACGATTTCGGATTATGAGTTCGACCAAAAGCTCAAAGAACTACAAGCCTTAGAGCAATCATACCCAGAGTTTTACGATGAGAATTCGCCTACTGTACGCGTGGGAGGTTCTGTTACTAAAAGTTTTCCAACCGTAGTACACGAATACCGTATGTACTCGTTAGATAACTCTTATTCTAAGGAAGACTTAGAGGAATGGGAACAGCGTATTATCAAGACGTTGGGCAGTGACCAAATTAACTTTACTTGCGAACTGAAATACGACGGTGCTTCTATAGATTTGTTGTACGAAAATGGCAAGCTTAAACAAGCTACTACTCGTGGAGATGGTATTCAGGGTGACGATATTACCGCCAATGTGCGTACGATTCGTTCAGTACCCTTGCAACTAAAAGGCGATTACCCTGAACGTTTTTACATTCGCGGGGAGATAGTAATGCCTAAAAAAGCCTTTGAAAACCTCAATAAGGAACGTATAGCAGCTGGCGAAGACCCTTTTATGAACCCTCGTAACACCGCCAGCGGTAGTCTCAAATTGCAAGATACTGCCGAGGTTGCTAAACGAGGTTTGGATTGCTTGTTGTACTTTTTGGTAGGGAACACAGGTATAAAGAGTCAGTTTGAGAGTTTAGAAAAAGCGCGCGAATGGGGCTTTAAAGTACCTAATATTTCCAAATTGTGCCATTCTACTGCCGAAGTGATGGACTTTATCAATGAATGGGATACCAAACGCCACACTTTGCCTTATGAAACTGATGGGGTAGTGGTAAAGGTAGATAGTATTACCCAGCAAGAAGAGTTAGGATATACTTCAAAATCGCCGCGTTGGGCAATGGCTTACAAGTTCAAAGCAGAACAAGTAGACACTGTTTTAGAGAGTATTTCCTACCAAGTGGGACGTACGGGAGCTATTACTCCAGTGGCAAATCTCAAACCCGTGTTACTAGCGGGAACCGTAGTAAAACGCGCTTCATTGCATAATGCTGACCAGATTGAAAAGCTTGATATTCGCATAGGCGACTCGGTATATGTAGAAAAAGGCGGGGAGATTATCCCTAAAATTGTAGGCGTGAACTTAGATAAGCGCGAAGCAGATGCTCAGCCCGTGAAATATATCACCCATTGTCCTGAATGTGGTACCGAGTTGGTGCGTAACGAAGGCGAAGCGCAACACTACTGTCCTAATGCTTATGGCTGTCCGCCCCAGATTACAGGTAAGATTCAGCATTTTATCTCACGCAAAGCAATGGATATAGAAGGCTTAGGTGAAGAGACAGTAGAACAACTCTTCCGTGCCGGTATTATCCATACTTATGCTGACCTCTATGAGGTAACCGTAGAGAAATTACTTCCCTTAGAGCGTATGGCACAAAAGAGTGCTGAGAATATTGTTAAAGGTATTCAGAAATCAAAAGAAATACCTTTTGAACGCGTGCTTTTTGCTTTGGGGATTAGGTATGTAGGTGAGACTGTTGCCAAGAAGCTGGCACGCCACTACAAAACGATTGAAGCCCTAGAAAATGCCACTATCGAACAGTTGGTGGAAGTAGATGAAATAGGGAACCAAATAGCTAGCAGTATAGTAAACTTCTTCGCTGATGACTACAACCGTCAACTCATCGATAGGCTCAAAGGCTATGGCTTGCAGTTTTCGATTAATGAACAAGCCACCAAAGGTCAAACTGATACCCTCAAAGGGCTTACCTTTGTAGTCTCTGGGGTCTTTCACTTGTATTCACGGGAGGAACTCAAAGCCCTTATTGAACAACACGGAGGTAAAGTAGGGTCGTCTATCTCTTCTAAAACTAATTACGTGATAGTAGGCGATAATATGGGACCAAGTAAGAAAGAAAAAGCCGAGCAATTAGGTGTGAAGATGATTAGTGAAGAAGAATTTAATGCAATGATTTTGTAAGTAGAGTTGGATATCCTTTTATGCTATAGCCCTCTCTTTATTTGTTAAAATAAATAAACCTTCTCATAAAAAGCAATGCCCCCAAAAGTACTATCTTTTGGGGGCATTTGTCATTATTATTCTAAGTCGATTATACTTACTATTTCAATTCAAAAGTTGTTTTACGAGCTAACTGACGTGCTCTTGAAGAGTTCTTATCAACACTTGCATCTACTCCTTTTCCTTCGGCAGTAATACGAGAGCCATCAATACCTGCTTTCACAAGCAAATCTTTCACAGCATCAGCACGTTTTTGTGATAAAGTTTGGTTGTACTGAGTACCTCCTAATTCATCAGCGTAACCATTAATATTAATGTGTGCATTAGGATTAGATTTCATATATTTAGCTACAAAATCTACAGCCCAAGAAGATGATATCTGTGGTTTAGATGAATTAAAATCAAAGTAAGCATTGATATAACCTTTTCTGATAAGGTCAGCAGCTACATCATCATCTTTTACTTCTCCGTTTTCACCTACTTTATCTTTTGCTTTATAATTGTCGTTTAAGTAGCTTTCAATTTCATCAGGAACGTTGTTTCCATTAGCATCGTTCATTTTGTTTTGCTTGTTAGCCACTTCGCTCTTCAAGTCAGCAACGTTATTTTCAAGGTTAGCTACGCGTTGAGCCACTTCTTCTAATTCGTCTTTTTTAGAAGCTGCTGCCCAATCGGCGTGTTTACCGTGTTTACCGAGAGCAATATTTAAACCAGCAGTAAGAGTAAAGTGGTTTCCTTGGAAGCCTTGTTGTCCATTAGCTGATTTTGTGTCATAAGTAAGTTGTTGCTTACTATTGATGTATATTGAGGCATCAAGCAAAAAGGCTATACGGTTAGAAATTCTCAGCTGAGGAGTAAGACCTACTGTAAGAAATGCTATTTGGTCAGGTTTAGAAATATAATCACTATTAAGCTGTGAATATCCAAAACCTGCGTGCAATAGTAATCCTAAGTCACTAGTCCATTCTTCAAAGCTAAGAACACTCGCAAGGTTTGCAACCCCTTGTAAATTTACATTCCAAAGTCTAGATTCAAAATTAGGCGTATCGTCATCATTCTTAAAAACGTCGTAACCACCGCCTAAGCGAACCCCAAACTTGTTGTTTGCCATATAGCGCACACCTGCATTTGTGCTCCATAAATTAGGCGTATTAGTACTATACCCACTTGTAAAAGGAGTGGTAGGTTTATTAAACCCTCCGTTTATATCAATAGACCATTTGTTATAGTCATTCTGTTGTGCTTGGACTCCAAAGAAAACCAATGAAGCCAATAGTAAAATGCTTCTTTTCATTACTTTCTGATTTTATAATTATACAAAAACTGGGGCAAAGGTATAACTTTTTTTTGTATTCAAAAAGTTTTTAACAAACTTTAAAACTTCTGCTCTTCTCTATTGCATAAGTTTTTAGTGCTTATCTTTGTGTTTTAATAACATTCTTTCCAATGGTGTGATAGCACTATCAACCCCTTCTTCAAAAGTCTTAAACTGTTTCTTTACCACAAGACTTTCTCCTGGGATATGTACTTTCACTTCTACTATTTTATTTTCTTTGGTATTGGTATTTTCCAACTTCAAATGCACATCTGCTTCGATAATCCTATCGTAAAAATTATCGAGCTTATCAAGTTTTTTCTGAATAAAGTCTACTAATTTTTGGTCGACTGTAAAATCAACTGGGTGTACGTGTACTTTCATAATGTTTACAAATTTAAGGTTTAACAATTCAATTATTCTTCCTCATTGCTATTGCCTTTTGCCCGAGGGTGTGCTTTCTTATACTGCTTTTTGAGTTCAGCCAAGCTGGTGTTCGTATACACTTGGGTAGAAGCCAAGCTGGAATGCCCCAGTAGTTCCTTCACAGTATAAAGGTCTGCTCCATTATCTAACAAATGACTCGCAAATGAGTGTCTCAATACGTGAGGACTCACATCTTTCTTTGTTGTTACAACACTAAAATACGAATTAATAATTCTGTATACCAGCGTCGAATATATCTTTTTACCATTCTTTACTAAAAATAGATAATCCTGGCTTTTTTCATTCTTTACCTCTTCTCTTAAAACTAAATATTCTTTAAGAGTATTTTCAAGCTCAGGAATAATAGGTATATACCGCTCTTTATCACCTTTCCCAAGCACTTTTATTTGTTTTTGCTCAAAATCCACATCGCTTACTTTCAGTCCAGACAACTCTGAGCGACGTATACCCGTAGCATAAAGCGTCTCAATCACTGCCCTATTTCTCACTTCATCAAATGAGTCCTTCGATGAAAAAAAGGACAACACCTTTTCAATCTCAGCTTCCGAAAAAGGCAACTTGTGCTTCTTCTCCGTTTTCAATAAAAATATGCCTTTCTCAAACGGACTTATTTCTATCTGTTTCGTCTTCTTCAAAAAATTGTAATAAGTCTTTAAAGCCGATAACTTCCTATTGATACTCCTAAATGAAATAGTTTCATCCGATAGGTGTATAATCCATTTCTTTATATCTTCTTGGTCAGCTTGTTCCAAACAGCAATCTTCCCCTTTTTCCTCATATAGACTCTTAATAAACTTCTCAAAACTCCTAAGGTCGTGTTTATAAGCCTCAACTGTATGGTCAGAATATTTCATCTCTATCGAAAGATAAATAATAAAGGCGTTGATAGACATAGGTTAAAAATTTAGTTGATTAGTAAACTCAGTTTTTCAAGCAAGGTTCTCACCTTTCTTCGCTACAAAATAAGTAAATATTTTTGACATACTCCATAAAAAAAGTGTTAAATTTTAAGATGAATTGTTAATTATTTTTTTACTTGTAGAAAATGAGAGAGTTATATTTCTCTTTTTCTTCCTATAAAATTTCTTTTCTTACTAAATATATTGAAATCACTTTACATTACTGTCCGGTTCTAATCGCTTCCACAGGATTGAGCCGTTCAGCCGACGATGCAGGTATAATACCCGAAAGTAAACCTACTACAAACGAGATTCCTAAGCCTATCGCTACGTTCTTAAACGATAGCACAAAGTTAAACCCATCACTACTGCTCGGAATTATAAAGGTTAGTAACCACACAAAGAACAACCCAAAAAGTCCACCAATAATAGCCAAAAGCACCGCTTCAAACAAAAACTGAAACAAGATAAATTGGTTTTTAGCTCCTAACGACTTTTGTACTCCTATAAGGCTCGTGCGTTCTTTCACGCTCACAAACATAATATTAGCAATACCAAAGCCCCCTACCAAGATTGAAAAGCCTCCTATAATCCAGCCCACAACGTTCATCATACTAATCGTCTCGTCTATCATATCGGTAAACGACGATATTTTATTGACAAAGAAGTTATCTATATCCTCAGGTTTGAGTCCGCGATAAGTACGGAATTTCTGGCGCAATACCGCTTCATACTCCGCCATATCTACTCCTTTTTTAGGCTTTAACACTACTCCACTGGGTAGCCCTTGTGGGCCTGTATTCATAAATCCTCTTACGAAATTAGCTGGCACATAAGCATTATCATCGGGACCTCCCCCCAGTTCGCCATATTTTTTCAGTACCCCAATAACTGTGAGTCGGCGACCAAAAATGCGTATCTCTTTATTCATAGGGTCTTCCTCACCAAAAAGCTGTTCAGCCAGATTATGCCCTAATATAACTACCGCAGTACCGGCATTCGCTTCAGCTTCGTTGTAAAACCTACCTTTTTCTATCCTAATATCACTTATTTGTTCAACTCCTGCCGAAGTAGATTGTATAGTAGGCGACGGAATCGTTTTGCCATTGTATTTTATCGTCGAAAATACCCCAAACAATTCATACACCACAGCTTCAGTATTAGGTATTTCACGCTTCATAAATTCATATTCCTGATAGCTAACTTGCGGAAAGTTCAAGCGTTGCCAACGGGGTACATCGGTAGGAGCAAAAGAGAATTTAGAGACGTTTATCATATTCTTGTCTAACCCCGAAAGGCTCTCCTGAATACTTCTATTCAGCGAATCAACCGCCGCTAATACCGATATAATAGAGAAGATTCCCACCGTTACACCCAATAACGAGAGGAAAGTGCGGAGCTTATTGTCTCGCAACGATTTGATTGCGAAGTTAAAACTCTCCTTTAATAGCTGCAAATAAATAAACATAGGTCAGTTATACTTGTATTTCTTTTTTGCAAATGTACATTATTTTTTTTAATTAAATACGAAATATTTTTTTCTTTCCTCCACTTCTTCGTCACTACACACCCTCTTTTGAAGACAGCCAGCGAGAAGTTTTCACCACATTACCTTCACTTTCTCCGTCACTACACTTCCCCTTTCCCGTCATACTTCCCCTACTGCCTATGGCCTAAGGCCTATCACCTCTTCCTCTCTCTTTCGCCTCGAAACCCCGTTTTTACCATTTTTAACCCTATTGTATCATATTATCAATCAACCTCTTATATACCCTTCCTATACCAATCGTCCAAGAT
>NZ_KB291535.1:107328-147903 GCF_000318315.2 Capnocytophaga sp. oral taxon 324 str. F0483
CTTCCTATAAGCTCTCTATAAGCTACCCCTACCCTCCTTATAGCCTTTTTTTACCAAAATCCCTCTTAACCATCTTCCGAATCTCTCCGATATATTTCGAATCTCTCAACCCTTCCCCATTTGCTAATTTAACTGCCTGTGCGGCTCGCACCTCATTTTCTCATTTCCTCATTTTCTCATTTTCTCATTTTCTGGTATTATTAGCATTTTTGGTATTAAAAAATTATTTCTTATCTTTGCATTGCATTTACATCTACATTTGAGAAAGGAAAAACGATGATAACGCTCAAAAATATCAAAGCATTTGTTAAAAAATCACTTGTGTTCAAGGTTTTAGCCTTTGCTATAGCCTTAGTACTCATCTTGCAAGTATTTCCCGAAAAAGCAAAATTTAAATACGAATTTCGCAAAGGAGAGCTTTGGCAACACGAGAACCTATATGCCCCTTTTGATTTTCCCTTAAAGAAAACAGAAGAGCAAATAAAAGCCGAAAAACAACAAATAACCAACCAATCTACGGTGTATTACAAGCAAGATACTACCGCTTTTGTGAGTGCTAAGCAAAAGTTTGAACAGAAAAAGTACGCTTATTTTAAACATCTGCCCGACGATAAACGAGAACTCTTGCTTAAAAAAGCTGAGGCTTTTTTAGCGGAAAGCTATCGCAATGGAGTGATGCTCAATCAGCCTGCGTTTAGCCCTTCTGAAATCTTCATTATCAAGCATAACAATCAAATAGTAGAAGTGCCTGCCGAACGTGTGTTATATCTTCAACAGTTGGCAACAGCTATTAAAAACTATTTCGATACCGCCCCTTATAATGAGTATCACAAAAATTACTACGACCTTTTCTTTGAAATCCTTACTCCTAACCTCGTAATCGACCAAAATTTCACTCAAAAAGCGCTTACTCAAAACCTTAAAGAGATAGTCTATACGCGCGGTTGGGTAAATAAAGGGAAACTCATCATTGCCAAAGGTGAATTGGTAGAGGGCGAAAAACTGAATACTTTGTTGTCGCTCAGAGACGAGTACGAAACCCAGACGTGGAGTCAGAACAACTATAATTGGTCGCTTTTAGGTTATTACACGTTAGTAGCTATGGTATTGCTACTGATGGCGTTATACTTAAAAATATACGAAAATAAATTATATAAAAGCAACCTTAAATTGAGTGTTATCTTACTCAATATGCTCAGTATGATTCTTTTCGTAGGGCTCATTTCAAGGTATTTTCCCGATTATATCTATATTGTCCCCGTAGGAATGATGGTGCTCATTCTCAAGTCATTTTTCGATTTGCGTACCGTCCTCTTTGTGTATATCAGCACCATACTCATCACAGGCTTTATTGTGCCCAATAGCTTCCAGTTTGTATTCATACAGATTGTGGCTGCTATGGCTATCATTCTCACCCCTAAGGGAATGCACTACCGATTGAGCAGTTTTGTATCGGCGGGACTCATCACGGCTGCCTATTTAATTATTTATATTGCTTTCCACACCATTACCGAAGGAACACTCAAAGGGCTCGATATCTCTCTACTTACTCTTTTTATCCTCAATGGTATTGGTATTCTCTTTTCGCAACCCTTTACATATATTTACGAACGTACTTTTGGCTTAGTTTCCGATGTCTCTCTCTTAGAACTCTCCGATACGAATACCAAGCTCTTGCGTCAGCTTTCCGAAAAAGCTCCAGGCACCTTCCAGCACTCTATGCAAGTGGCTAATCTTGCCGAAGCTGCTGCTGCCGAGATTGGAGCTAATACCCTCTTGGTACGTGTAGGAGCCCTCTATCACGACATCGGTAAGATGGAAAACCCTATTTACTTTACCGAAAACCAAAAAACAAGCCTCAACCCTCACGACCAGCTTACTCCTGAACAAAGCGCTAAGGTGATTATCAAGCACGTAGCCGATGGAGTAGAACTCGCTCATAAAAACAAACTGCCCAAACGCATTATCGATTTTATTAAAACCCATCACGGGCGTAGTCTTACTTATTATTTCTATCGCAAAGCCTTAGACTTAAATCCCGAAGGTACTAAGGAAGAAGATTTCCGTTATCCAGGTCCTATTCCTTTCTCCAAAGAAACCGCTATTCTTATGATGGCTGATTCGGTTGAAGCAGCTACTAAGAGCCTCAAAAATCCTACCTTCGAAGCTCTCAATGAGTTTGTAGACCGTATTATCAAAAAACAATTAGACGATAATCAGTTTGCCAATTCCGATATATCTTTCAAAGAAATCGAAGCTATCAAACGCATATTTAAAAGCAAACTTACCAATATCTATCACGTACGCATCGAATACCCTGAATAACCCAATGAAGATAATAAAACTATCATCGGTGCTTGGCACTTGTATCTTACTTTTTTTTACGTGGGTAATCTACGGGCAAAACCCTACGGAATACTATTTTAAACGTATTTCCATTGAACACGGTCTTTCTCAATCGGGCGTTACCGCTATTGTACGTGACCATAAGGGAATTTTGTGGATAGGTACTCGTCAGGGTATCAATAGGGTAGACCGTAATCATATCAAAAGGTATACTGAGTCTTACATCTATCATCTTTATGAAGATACCCAGCATAACCTTTGGGCTGTAACCGATAAAGGCGTATGGCAATACGACCCAAATAAAGATACTTTTACCTCTAAAATCCAGCAACAACTCTTCTCTATTTGTGCTACTGAGCAAGGGGTTTACTTTGGTGGATATAGTGCTATCTACCAGTATAACTACAAAACTAAAAATATAGGGCGTTTGCCTTTGAGGAAAGAACCTAAAACAAAAGATAAAGAATGCCTCATTACCTATCTATGTCCTGTTGATAATACAACCTTTCTTGTAGGTACTGAAAACGATGGTATTTATAAGTATTCTCTTACCTCAGAACTGTTGAGTTTGTTTATTGAAAATACAAGCCCACTGAGTTCTTTGTATTATGATGCACAACGCAAAGAAGTGTATTATTCTATTTTTCAAAAAGGGCTTTTTCGTACTACCCTTGCAGGTGAATTGCGCTCGCATTACGATACTCACAATACTCTTTTGCCCAATGATATTATCTTAGATATCAAGCCTTATAAAGGCAATATATGGTTAGCCACCGATGGGGGAGGAGTATCGGTTTTTAGTCCTGAGAAGAACACTTTTTACAATATTCAGCATAGTGCCGGTAATATACATTCCTTGCCAGTCAATTCCATTACAGTGCTTTATGAAGACCCTAATCATAACCTTTGGGCAGGTACAGTGCGCGATGGTGTTTTTCTCTTTAAAGAAACCTATATCAAGACTTATACCGATAGTGCGTTAGGAAGTAGCAATGGGTTAAGTGAACGCGCTGTGATAAGTTTATTCGAAGCTCCCAATGGCATCATATGGATAGGCACCGATGGAGGAGGTATCAATGCTTTTAATCCCAAAACAGAACAATTTGTACATCATACCAATACGTATAACGATAAGGTCTCTTCTATAACCTACTTTTCACCTAATGAGTTGTTAGTCTCTCTCTATGGCAAAGGTCTTTTCATATATAATATTCTGAGTCGTTCCTATACTCCTTTCTTGCTCATCGATGAAGCTACTGACCAGCAAGAGTGTCACGCAGGCTTTACTCCCTTTGTATATCATATTGATAAAGATAAAATACTCATTACAGCTAAAAATACCTATCTGTATAATCTTCAAAACAAAGAGTTTAATAAAATTTCTTTTGCCGAAGGACTTACTCCTAAAAATGCCTTACAGCTCAAAGCACAACAAGGTGATACTTTATTTCTCTCCAAAGGAAATGTACTCTACCAAATGAAGTTATCGGAAGCTAAGATAACACGTTATTTAACCCTTAATGAGGGGTATACTATTAGTGCAGTATGCAATGATAAAGTTCATCACACCCTTTGGATTGCTACTTCCAATGGGTTATTTAGTTATGCGATACCACAAAAGAAGCTCAGTGCCGTAGGAACCGATAATATGTTCCACCAAATTAGCTATATGCAACTCGATACTGAACAGCGTTTGTGGATTAATGCTTCCAATGTACTGTTTTCTTATCATATTCCCGATAAGAAGATAATGATTTGGGACGATTCTGATGGCTTTCTCCACAACGATGTGCTTACAGGCTATGTACAGTTGTTGCCTTCCCCTTACATCTATATGGGAGGAGTTGGAGGTTTTGTGAAGATAAATAAGAATATTCACACCGAAGAGAGTAGTACTCCTTTACTCTTTTTACAAAATATAGAATTGAACGGCAAAATATACACCGCCGAAAACTTTCCTAAAGAGGTACCCCCTTATTTCAAAACCTTAAAACTAAATGTAGGATTGAATGAAAAAGATATGTTTAGGCGCATACTCTTCCGTTTTAAGATTAAAAATAACGCCCAAACTTCGGTGATTGAAACCTATGACAATAGTTTAGATATCTCTTTGCTTTCAGTAGGAAAATACCAAGTAGAAGTCGCTTGTATGACTAAAAATGGCTATTGGACGAAAGATACCTCATTGCTCAACTTCGAAGTGCTTCCTGTGTGGTATCAACGCACTTCTTTTTTGGTAGGAGTTTCTTTGCTTTTGTTGGCTATTATTGCAGGTGTAATGTGGGGTTATTTGCGTCGTAAAAAGCAACAACTCAAATGGCAAATAGCTTTGCATCAGCAGGAACTCAATGAAGATAAAATACAATTCCTCACCAATGTAAGTCACGAATTGCGCACGCCTCTTACCCTCATTTATGCACCGTTAAAGCGTCTGCTTAATCATACCGAGAGTGGTAAACTCACGCGTTCACAGAAAACCCAGTTAGAGAGTGCTTTCCGTCAAGCTACTACTATGAAGAATATTATCAATTGGGTATTAGACTATAACCGTAATACTTCGTTAGAAAATACACTCACCAAAGCCTATACTGATTTGAATCACCTTATCACCGATAGTGCTAAAGATTTTGAACAAGAATTTGAAACAAAGCATATAAGTTTAGAACTACATCTCGATAAAAATCTACCCCCTGTAGAGTTAGATAGTGCCAAAATAAGGGTAGTCCTTTCTAACTTACTAATGAATGCAGTAAAGTTTAGTAATGAGTATTCTACTATACACATTCGCAGTAGTTATAACGAACAAAAAGTGCGTTTTCAAGTAGAAAATACCGGTATAGGATTGCATAATATTGATATGGATAAGCTCTTTACTCGTTTTGAACAAGGAAAACACAACCAGCGAGGTAGTGGTATAGGGTTGGCTTATTGTAAAGAATTAGTAGAGAAACATCTCGGTACTATTGGAGCTTATCAAGATGAAGAAGAGCAAACAGTTTTTTATGTAGAATTACCTTACTCTCATAGCACTGAGGGCGTCCTTCACAAGTTTGAAGGTGAAGAAGAACAAACTGAAGCCCCAGAGAAGATAGCAGTAACTATGGATACCTCTATGTATTCTGTACTCTTGGTAGATGATAATCCTGATTTTTTAAACTATCTTTATGATGAACTTCGTCCATTGTTTAAAAGCGTTTTAAAAGCAGTAAATGGTGAGGAGGCTTTGTTGTTATTAAAAACGCACCAGCCCGATATTATCATCAGCGATGTGATGATGCCTGTAATGAATGGTTATCAGTTGTGTAAAGAGGTGAAAGAGCATTTGCAAATCAGTCATATTCCCGTAATATTACTCACTGCTAAAAGTGATACCGAAAGTCAAAAGATAGGCTATAAATTAGGTGCCGATGCTTATCTCTCTAAACCTTTTGATATAGACCTTTTGCTTTCAGTAATAGGTAATTTGCTCAAACAAAAAGAGCTCATCAAGCAACGTTATGAAAAAGAACTATTGATTCCTTCACCTGCACTTACTACTATCAGCAATGCTGACGAAGTGTTTATGATAAAACTTAATGAAATCATCAAAAAACACTATAGTAATATCGACTTAGATGTAACAATGATTTCTGAAGCAATGGCAATGAGTCGTGCTTCGGTGTATAATAAAATGAAACAAATTACAGGCATTGGTATTAGTGAATATATCAATAAGTATCGCATAGAAGTAGCTTGCCAGCTCTTAAAACAAACAGAAAAATCAGTTACTGATATAGCTTTTGAAGTAGGATTTAATTCTTCTAAGTATTTTAGTACGGTTTTTAAACAAGCTACTAAAATAACGCCACGTGATTATAGAGAAGGTATGAAGTGATAAAGAAAAACAAAAAAGAGAGGCTACCTCAAAACTTTTTGAGGTAGCCTCTCTAAATATGTAATACTATGAGTTTCTATTTCCAATCTTTTTTCTTAGAGGTCTTACCAATACCTGGGTTAAAGCTATTGGTAGGGTCAAGAGAGTTGTAAAAGTTCTTAAGGTCGTCGTTAGCGTGATATAAATGCCCTACATTGTGTTCTGCAGGATATTGTGCGCCACGAGTGTCTAATATTTTGAGCATCTCTTCTTCTATTTCCTCACAGTTGTAACCTTTCTTAATCACGTAATCTTGATGGAATACGTGGCACATAAAGTGTCCATAGTACAATTTGTAAAGTATCTTAGCGTCGAGTTCAGGAGGAAGCTTTTCAAACCAATCTTCATCATTGCGACGCAAAGCGATGTCTAAAGCAACGATATCTTCTACCTCATCTTCGTGTACGGAACGATAGCGAATAGCTGCTGAAGCCACTGCAAAGCGCAAGAGCATTGCTGCTTGTGCAAGTTTGGCATCACACCCTATATAAGCTCCTTTAGTGCTATCGGCAAATTCTTTTTGCAAATAAGCTCTAGCTTCGTCTACCCCTTTGCCTCCCATTTTTAAAATGAGATGGTGCTCGTATTGGTTGCGGTAATCCCACAATATTTTGGGGAGGTGTTGAGGCATTAGTTTAGAGGTGAATTGCAAGAATTTTTCACTGAAATGGTTGGGCATAAAAGGTAGTTTTTTGGCTACGCGGTCGCCCCACGCTTTGAGAGAAAAGAGCTTGGGTAAGTATTCAGTACCTACATTTTTGATATACCAAAAAGTATCTTTACCGTATTTAGCAGCGATATCAAAGGCGGTATGGTGAATATACTCGCCAGAAATAGGAATTTCTTCGAAAGTACCGAGCATATCACGGCGCAATTTGGTAAGTACCGCTGTGTTGTTAGTACCTATATAGAATACAGCTGTTTTTTTCTCGGCAGGGAAAGTATCCACGCGTACGGCAAAAACTCCTAAACGACCTGCGCTACCTGAAGCTTCGTATAAGCGAGCTGGGTCGGCATTGAAGCGAGCAGGCGTATTGGCATTAATCTCACGTACGTGGTTACAATAGTCGTGATCGTGTCCTTTCTTGTCAGAAGTGTGAATATCCTTTGCTTGGTATCTACCCTCTTGCAGATTGGTAAGTATTTCCTTAGGAGAGCTTCCTAAATCAATACCTAAGTGATTAATGAGTTCTAATTTACCGTTGGCATTGCGTTGGGCATAGAGAGCCATTTCAGTATAAGCAGGACCACGTTGTACTAAAGAACCGCCAGAGTTGTTACACACGCCTCCAATAACTGAAGCCCCAATGCAAGAGGAGCCTATTACTGAATGAGGTTCGCGGTTATGGAGTTTTAACTCTTGTTCCAAGTGGTTGAGTGTTGCTCCTGTAAGACATATAGCTTGCTTAGCATCAAGAATAAGCTGAATATTGTCATTACGCATTGTGTTGATGATTACTACATCGCGGTCGTAATCGTTACCAAAAGGATTAGATCCTCCCGTGATACCTGTATTGGCAGCTTGTGAAATTACAATCACATCAGCTGCTACACAAGCTTCAAGTACTTGCCACTGTTCCCACAAAGTAGCGGGACGCACCACGGCAATTGCATTTCCGGTACCAAAACGATACCCAGTGCGGTAACGTTCAGTTTTTGAAGGGTCGGTAATAACGTACTTTGCACCAACAATGTGGCGCAAGGTTTCTAATAGATTTTGTGTGGTCATTATTTCTTGGATTTATAGTTGAGTGTCAAGCCAAATTGGGGCTGTGTGAGGAAATCGTGTTGAATGAAAGGTTCCACTGTGAGGCGTTCATCTACATTGAATTGTTTGAGATGTGCATCGACATTCGCCTCGATGATATTCAGGGCATATAAGCCTATCCCTATAAGAATAGAAAGCTCTTTATTACGACGATAGAACTGTATGCCTCGTCTTAATCCATCGGTACTGAGACGCGGTTGTCCACTGGGGGTAGTGCCATAAAATTCATCATCGGTAAATCCTTGTTGACGACGTTTGTAGGCAGTGAGGTAACGATCGTATTCCTTAGAGTTTTGTATGTAGAAGTATATTGGGGTACCGATAGCAATATACACCAAAGGTACTTTCCAATAGCTCTTGTTGTATATCTGACCTAAACCTGGGATAACCGCTGAATAGAAGGCGGCTTTAGCAGGCGAAAGAGGGTCGGTATTCCAAGGGACTTTTTTCATATTGTCTTGCATAACAGCTATCTGCACAGAGTCTGAGGGTGTTTTTACCACTTCCTCTGTATCGTCTTGTGCATACGAAATACCCACTCCCATAAGTAGGGCTATTATCAAAACAATCTTTCTACTCATCCTTTTTGTGTAATAAACTTTGAATACGTTTGAAATCTTCCTCTGAACTAAAAGGAATGGTAAGGCTACCTTTGCCGTTCTTGCTCATCTTTACAGTAACTTTAGTACCAAAAAAATGATTAAAACTACTCATATTTTCTTTGATATAAGTAGGTACTTCAGTTTTACTATTGCTTTTAGGGATTTGAATACTTACCACATTAGGTGTTTCGGAGTTTTGCAAGTGGCGCACTAACTCTTCGGTATCACGCACTGATAGGTTATCGGAAATGATACGCTGGTATACTTCTGCTTGTTGTTCAGGGTTTTCTATGGCGATTATTGCACGACCGTGCCCCATAGAAATGAATCCGTCGCGTATGCCTGTTTGAATGATAGGAGCGAGTTTGAGCAAACGCAAATAGTTTGTAATGGTAGAACGTTTCTTGCCCACACGTTTGCTCATTTGGTCTTGAGTGAGATTCACCTGCTCGATGAGTTGTTGGTAAGAAAGTGCAATTTCTATAGGGTCTAAATCCTGGCGTTGGATATTTTCAACCAAAGCCATTGTGAGTGACTCGTTGTCATCGGCAATGCGAATATAGGCAGGAATGGTTTTCAGTCCAGCTAATTTAGAAGCTCTGAAACGGCGTTCGCCCGAAATGAGTTGATATTTGTTTTCTCCGTCGAGTTTGCGTACAGTGATAGGTTGCACTACCCCTAATTCCTCAATAGAGGAAGCGAGCCCTTGTAGCTCTTCTTCATTAAAAGAAGTACGAGGCTGAAAAGGGTTTGTTTCTATCAGGTCGAGTTCAAGTTCTATGATATTTCCTACAATCTTATCGGCATTTTTATCTTTGATAGAATTAATAGCCACTTCGGGGCTATTGCCAAAAATAGCTGAAATACCTCTCCCCAAGGCAGGTTTTTTAGCAGGTTTTGTCATTATACTGTTTTGTTTTTATCTATAATCTCTTGAGCTAAGTTGATGTGATTGGTAGCTCCTTTGCTAGTAGCATCGTAGTTGATGATAGTTTCACCAAAACTAGGTGCTTCACTAAGGCGCACATTACGCTGGATAATGGTTTTGAATACCATATCGCTGAAGTGTTTTTGTACCTCTTCTACTACTTGGTTAGACAAACGTAAGCGCGCATCGTACATAGTGAGTAATAAGCCTTCGATATCCAAATTGGGATTAAAGGTTTTTTGTACACTTTTAATAGTATTGAGAAGTTTACCCAACCCTTCCAAAGCGAAATACTCACACTGGATAGGTATAATCACCGAGTTAGCTGCTGTAAGAGCATTCAGGGTGATAAGTCCCAACGAGGGTGCACAGTCTATCAAAATGTAATCGTACTGGTCTTTGATAGGCTCTAAGGCTTTTTTGAGCATATATTCTCGTTGTTCTTTGTCTACGAGCTCAATCTCAATAGCCACTAAGTTGATGTGAGCAGCAATAAGGTCGAGATTAGGAGAACTGGTATGAACAATCATATCTTTAGCCTCCATAGTGTGTTCCAAAAGCTCGTAAGTACCGTGCTCAATAGAATCTACATCAATACCTATGCCAGAAGTAGCATTTGCCTGCGGGTCGGCATCGATGAGTAATACTTTTTTCTCCAATACGCCCAATGCGGCGGCTAAGTTCACGGAAGTAGTGGTTTTACCTACTCCTCCTTTTTGGTTTGCAATAGCTATTATTTTACCCATAGATTTATATTTTAAAAGTTAAACGGAAGCCCTTGTTTGGCTACTTCAGCCAAGGTAGCTTCATTTTTATCGGTCGCTCTCTTAATGGATTTGTTTAAGGTAACTATCAAAAAATCATTGATTTCTTGGGGTTTGCCCACCATATCCATCATATTTTCAAACATAATATTTTATTCTTTCAGAGGGCAAAAGTACAACTTTTTTTGAAACGTCACACAAAAAATACAATCAATAATTGTGCTACCATTATTCGCAAGAATGTAGTAAGCGGATATACACTTGCATAAGTGAGTGCGGGAATCTCGGAGTTCGACATATCATTAGCAAAAGCCAAAGCTGGCGGGTCGGTTGAAGCTCCAGAGAGTAATCCGCAGATACCCAAATAGTCTAATTTTGCTTTAAATCGTGCTACTAAAGAGGTGATAATAAGTGGTATAAGAGTGATGAGTGCTCCTAAACACATCCAGTACAAGCCTTGTCCGTGCAAAATAGTTTCTATAAAAGTAGCTCCTGCGTCTAAGCCCACACTGGCAAGAAAGAGCACAATACCTATCTCTCGTACCATCAGGTTGGCACTTTGCGATACGTAGTGAGTTACTGAGAATTTACCGCCATAACGGCTGATGAGAATGGCGACAATCAGAGGGCCTCCCGCTAACCCTAATTTTACAGGTACAGGTATGCCAGGGATAGCAAACGGAATGCTTCCTAATAATACACCAAGAGTAATACCCATAAAGAGTTCGGCTATGTGAGGGGTTTGCATACGTCGTTTAGAATTACCGAACTCTTTGCTTACGAGTTGTATGTGCGATTCATCGCCTATTACAGTAATGGTATCACCAAACTGTAATTTAGTATCGGCAGCGGGCACGAACTCAATACCTGCACGATATACACGAGTGATGGTTACTCCAAAACGTTTGCGTACATCGAGCTCTGCAAGAGTTTTAGTGAAAATAGCACGTTGGGTAACGTTGATACGGCGTGAAGTATAGCGCATATCTTTTACATCAGGGAAATAATCCAAAATGGAAACGCTGTCACCTATTAGGGTCAAAAACTTCTCATTTTCTTTTTGGTTAGCTACTATCAGTACGATGTCGCCTTCTTCTATCAGTGTGTCGGCACTAGCTAATATAATCTCTCCTTTTCTACACATACGCGAGATGGTAAAGTCGAAATCAAGAGTTTGTTTGATAACACTTAATTTTTTACCAAAGAGGGCAGGATTGCTTACTTTTATCGCGAATCGATTGATCACTACTTGGTCTTTAGAGTGACGTACAGAATTTAAACGTTTTTCAACATCTAAATTCACTTTTAAGAAGGCTTTGAGCCCTAACATTACCAAGATAATTCCTAACACCCCAAAAGGATAAGCAACAGCATAGGCGGTAGAGAGGTTCGGCATTGTAGCTGGGTCGCCTTTAAATACATCTTCTAAAGTAGCTTGAGCAGCTCCTAACCCTGGGGTATTGGTTACGGCACCTGACATTATACCTACCAAGGTTCCCATATCGGTCTGGGTGATGTAGTGGATAGCAATTACAGTAAGTACACAACTCACAATAGAGAGTACTGCCAAGAGATTGAATTTAATGCCTTCTTTTTGGAAGGAGGCAAAAAAGCCAGGGCCTACTTGTAGTCCGATGGTGTAGACGAATAGAATCAATCCGAACTCTTTTACAAAATGTTGAATATGGGGGTTTACAGTGAATCCTAATTCGGCCATAGCGATACCTGCGAAAAGTACCCAAGCAATACCAAAAGAGATGCCAAATATTTTAATTTTTCCTAAAGCAACTCCTACTGCGATGACCACGCTATACACTATCACAGTGTAAGCCACACTCTCGTGGTTAGTCATCAAGTTCCAAAGCCATTCCATTTAATGTCTAATGATTAATGTTTAGTGTTTAATGATTAATTAAGCCCCCGACCCCCCGAAGAGGGACAATCCACAAATACAAGTGTTTGTAAGGGAACTGTTTTTATATAGATTTAAGAGAAACTTTGCCAAAGGTGCGAGCCGCACGGGCTGAGAACTTTGGCAAAGTTAAAATTTTATTTATTATCCTAAGAATGGATAACGATAGTCTACTGGTGGTACAAAAGTTTCTTTGATAAGGCGTGGCGATACCCAGCGCAATAGGTTTTGGGCAGACCCAGCTTTGTCGTTAGTACCTGAGGAGCGTGCACCACCGAAAGGTTGTTGCCCCACTACGGCTCCTGTAGGTTTATCGTTGATATAGAAATTACCCGCTGCGTTTTCGAGTACTTTTACTGCTTCGTCTAACGCATAACGACAAGTACCAAATACAGCTCCTGTGAGTGCATAAACTGAAGTTTCATCAACGAGTTTCAAGGTTTCTTCCCATTTAGAGTCATCATATACATACACGGTTACTACAGGTCCAAAAAGTTCGGTTTCCATAGTGGTGTAATGTGGATTGGTGGTTACAATCACGGTAGGTTCTATAAAGTATCCTTTGCTTTTATCATATCCACCACCTACAAAAATCTCGGCATCTTTGTCTTTTTTAGCTTGGTCTATATATTTAGCTAATTTATCGAAAGAATGTTCGTGAATTACCGCAGTGATGAAGTTCTCAAAGTTTTCAGGAGAACCCATTTTGAAAGAGAGTACATCTTTTTTTACCAATTTCAGCGTTTCGTCTGCCTTCGATTTAGGTAAGTACACGCGAGAAGCGGCACTACATTTTTGTCCTTGATATTCAAAAGCTCCACGAGTAATAGCCGTAGCTACTTGTTTGGGGCAAGCACTTGGGTGGGCGATGATAAAGTCTTTACCACCTGTTTCACCTACAATTTTAGGATAAGAGTGATAGAGGTGAATATTGTTGCCTATCTTTTTCCAAATATCTTGGAATACTTCGGTAGAACCTGTAAAATGAATACCTGCAAAATGAGGGCTTGCTAAAACAGTATCGGTAATCATAGCTGCATCGCCGTGCAATACGTTGATAACACCATCGGGTAAACCTGCTTTTCTGAGGACTTCTACTATCATTTCAGCGGAAAATATTTGTGAAGTACTAGGCTTCCAAATGACTACATTTCCCATAAGGGCAGCACTGGTAGGGAGGTTGCCTGAGATAGCGGTGAAGTTAAAAGGCGTGACAGCATATACAAAACCTTCCAACGGACGGTATTCTACACGATTCCATACGCCTTCGGAAGAGTTAGGCTGGTCGTTATAAATATTAGCCATAAACTGCACATTAAAGCGCAAGAAGTCTATCAGCTCGCAAGCAGAATCTATTTCGGCTTGGTGTACTGTTTTAGACTGCGCTATCATAGTAGCAGCGTTCATTTTAGCACGGTAAGGACCTGCAATGAGGTCGGCAGCTTTTAAAAAGATAGCAGCGCGTTCTTCCCACGCAAGGTTAGCCCAATGAGTACGCGCCTTTAGCGCTGCTTCGATGGCTTGTTGCACGTGTTCTTTGCTCGCTTTGTGGTAAACACCCAATGAGTGCTTATGGTCGTGAGGGGAATGCATTTCACCTGTCTGACCTGTACGTACGGCTTCACCTCCAATATAGAGAGGGGCATCTACTTTAGTATTCCACAATTCTTTATAGGCTTGTAGTACAGCCTCACGCTCAGTACTTCCTGGCGCATAACTTTTTACGGGTTCGTTGGTAGCTTTAGGAACCTTAAAAAATCCTTTTCCCATAGTATAGTTGTTTTTAGTTGTTGATACAATTCGAAAATTTCGGCTAAATTACAACAATTATTTGAATGTGCAAATTTTGATGAGATAATTTCTCAATTTGGGTGAAAGATAAAAGGTAGAGAGTAAAAGGTGTGTTATAACTTCGTACAATTGTTTTAACTCGTTTGATAACTTTTTATGCTGTGAGCAAGTTGAGATATTTTTAAGAAAAGTAAAGAGAGAAAAATATTTTGAGGAGGAAAATGTATCTGAATATCAATGTTTATTTGAAGAAAGAGCAAAGCTAAGACGAACAAAAGACGAACAATGAACGGTGCAAAACACACGGACAGATATAGAATAAATGGAGGGTAATAGGAGTAAAACGAGTATAAACTGGTTTTATTAGCTTTACTTATTGTTTAAAAAAGAGACTGTTCTTTTTTAAGGAACAGTCTCTTTTATTATTGCTAAGTGATATGCACAAATTTATAAAAAGGTACCACTGCTTTCAGGAGAAAGATCAGAAGCTATAATGTCGTCTTGATCTTTTTTTATTTCGGCTTTACTAACGCCAAACTCGCGCATTGCATCTTCTACCGTCTTGTCTTCTCGCAAAAGGTCTGTGTAGATATGTATAGGTATTTTTATATCTAACACTTTATTAGCAGGCACAGTATTATAGGCTAGATTTGCGGGCTTGGTGGCGAAAACACCTAATACGATTTGCAAATCGAAGTTTATATAGGTTCTCTTTACTTCAAAGAAACCTTTTAACCCTATCTGTTCTTTTCTAAGCTCCCCTTTAGGGGCATTAGGGTTTTTATCAAAACCACCGCCTTTGATGTACAACTCTTCAGGATTAGTATCACGATATTTGTAGTCGAGTGCTTCAGCTTGGGTAGGCACAGTTGTATTGCTGGCTACTGCTGCAAAATTATTTGCGATAAAGAAGAATTGGTAGTGATTAGGAGCATCACCAGTGCTCAGTTGTGCATTTACACGCTTGCCGTCTTTGTCGTAAAAAATCAATTCTATACCGTATAAGCTCACGCCTGCATTGTGCTGATGATTGTGAAGAGCATCTTCGTCCTCATCTTCATCGTGGTGATTATCAGCCACTACATCAGTTCCTTCCCAGCGGATAGCAGTAGGGTTATCGGTAGCAGGTGTAGGCACTCCATTTATGTTATTAAAATAGAAACGTTGTACTGTTTTGAGGTATTTCACAGGATAATCGGGGTTTCCGTGAAAATAGCCGTGAGAATGCCCTTTGGTAAAGCGCACTTCGAGTTTGCTCCACGCAAATTCAGTAGGGTCTGTAATAATAGGGTTTTCTGGGTCTTTGTCCTTACTGCAAGAATTTAGGGTTATTGTTACAAATAGTAAAAATAAACTGATTTTTAAGATATAATATATTCTTTTCATCGTTTTTTAATATTAAAAGTTATTGTTTTGTAAATAATGTATTAGCAAAGTTCATAATACACACAGCTAACGAATAATTTGTATAGGGAGTATCATATCGGAGTCTAATTGAAAGGCGTTAGAATACTCCACTACGTTGTATGGACGCTCTTCTTGAGTTTTAGGGTTGAGCTTATTAGCAATAAGAAAGTGTGCTAACTTGATGCGCAACTTGTAATCACCTGCGGTAGCGTCGTCTTTGATGTGAAAGACGCCTTTTAATCCAATAGGGTCGCGTTGCTCAGGGTTGGTTTTATCCCAAGTGCGCAAGCGCAATTTCACTCCTTGTGTGCCGTAAGTACCATTTTCGGGGTCGGTATCCTGATATACATAGCTTAGGGCTTTGTTCATAGCCGTTACCATAGCGGTTCTTCCTGCTTCATCTTTAGGATACTCCCCCTGAAATAACTGAAAGAAGTGCTGATGGATAGGAGCCATTTTGGCACTTACAAACTCGTGGTTCATACGAGCTCCATTGTTGTAATAGACAATCTCGAAACGGTATTCGTGTCCCACTTGCCATTTTATAGGCTCGGTGATGTCATACACTATTCCTTTAGCTGATTTGTCGGCGGTGCGCTCTTGCACCTCGTTAGTTCCTAAATTGGTAATGATAAACTGCACTTTGTCGGGCATATCGTGCCCTCTGTCTTTGGTTTCATCGGTTGGACGAGTGGGTTTAGTGTTGTCTTTACTACAACTGCCCATTGTAAAACATACTAATGCTATTAGACTAATAGCTTTTAAATAATAAGATATCTTTTTCATTTTAATAGTGTTTAAAAATTGTAATTTATTCTTAAATATACGTTTCTACCCAAATCGTGGGCATAATACCTAAAACGATTGGTGTATTCCTTATATTCAGTATTAAAAAGGTTTTCGGCAGATAACCTTATGTCCAGGGTTTGGCGTTTGCCTATATCCAAAGTACCTCCTATGCTCGCCTCGAAAAGGTGATAGGCATCGGGAGTAGTAGGTACTAACTCTTGTGAGGGCTCAAAGCGTGTTTGCTTGGCTACAAAAGTATGCCCTATGCTAGCACTCATACGGCTTAATAAACTGTTGCGGTACGTTTTGTTATATTCTAGCGACTGACTCAAACGAGGGGCAGGGATAAACGGAAAGTAACGTCCCGTCTTCACTTCGTTAGCCCATACTACTGAGGCTTTCAAATGGTAGTCTAAACTTGTAGGATTGCCTACTTGTGCTACTCTGTTTTTGTTTAACAAACGAACAGTAGCATCGAGGTCAGCGCCTCTAAAAAACGCATTGGCTTGGGTGTACTGAAAGATAGGATACACGCCTGAAAAGAGGGTTTGTACTTCGCCGGTAGGATAATCGTAAATGTAATTCTTAATATATTGGATATAAAGGTCGAGATTTACATTCCAACGTTTATTCTCATTGTTTAGCAAAAGAGAGGTAACCCACTTCACTCCTGTTTCTGATTCGAGCTTATCGTCACCTAAATCATAAGTGCCTGCGCCGTGATGAAGTCCGCTACTGTACAGTTCGTTCACCTGAGGAGCACGCCACGCCACGCCTATGTTAGATTTCAGTTGTGAAACTCGCGAGAGAGGCATTGTTCCTCCTAAGGTATAGGTGAGATTATGGAAGTTGTGTTCGCCTCCGTAACGCTGTGAGTACATATCATAACCATCGGCATTGAGGTACTTATAGTCGTAACGCACACCTGCTTCTAATAACCAAGCATCTCGCTGAAAACGTTGTATTGCAAAAGCACCATAACTAAGTGAAGCATAGTTAGGGATTACAGGTACTACCCCCGTACCGGGTTGGTTGTAGTTGTCCTGCTTGTTGAAACTACCCCCTATGGTACTCTTCCATTTGCTGTAAGCGTTTTCCCAATACACATCGAGTGCGTGGGTAGTGAGCTCCATATTTAAGGCTGGAATGCGGGTTCTGTCCATTCGGCGAACACTGAACTCCTGACGAATATCTTTCTGAAAAGCGTATTGTGCGGTGAGTTTTCCTCCGAAGGGCAAGAAATAGAACGCTTTACCTTTTAACAGGTGGTGCACTACTTTTTGCTTGGGCGCATTGATGCTATACGAAAACGGATAAGTGGTAAGCGGTCTCCCAATTTCGAACCGAGCGAGCAAATCGTCTAAATTCCCAATATGCGAACCGTAGAACACACTGCTTTCGTTCTCATACCTACTGTAAAATATTTCAGCAGTGCCTTTTTCCTTCTGAACGCCTGTCGCTACTGAGAAATTGGCTTCACGAGCAGCAGTGTTATTCAGTAGGTAATTAGCTGTACTGATGTCGCCTGAACGTTTCAAAGTTCCTTGTACACGCCACGCCCAAGAAGGTAACTCGGGGACTGAACTTTCGACTTTTAACGTAGTACTCAATTTGCGTCCGTTAGAGCCAAACGAAGAAGCTAAGTTGGCGTGCAGACCGTCGCTATAAGGGAGTTTTTTTTGTTCTATGAGAATCACTCCACCTAAGGCATCAGAGCCATAACGCACCGATTCAGCACCTTTTACCACCGTTATTTGGTCGGCTACCAAAGGGTCGATTTCGGGAGCGTGGTCGGCACCCCATTGTTGTCCTTCTTGGCGCACTTCGTTGTTGAGAATTAAGATACGATTGCTGTGCAAGCCGTGAATTACCGGTTTGGCAATAGTCGCGCCTGTTTGTATCATCGATACTCCCGATATAGAGGTGAGCACTTTGGCTAAATCGTCGCCTTGTTTGTCTATCAAGCTATTTCTTTTGAGCGAAATGGATATGATAGATGGAGTTAAGCCTCTCACATACTGTTGAGTTGTATGTCCTGATACGGTAGTCCCTTCGAGTACGCTCACTGCTTCTTTCATTACAATCACAAGAGGTTGTGAGTGTGGAATGATTACAGTACTTTCGTAATCGTGATAGCCTAAATAGGTTACTTTGATAGGGTAAGAGCCCTTGCTGAGTTTTTTTATCGTTACCTTTCCATCGGCATCGCTTATAAAGTGCTTTCCAACGAAATGCACTACCGCATTGCCTAAGGGTAGTTTTTGAGTGTCTTCTATTTGCAGTTGCAAGGTTTCTTGCGCATATAGCGAGAATGCACAACTGAGTAGCAGAAGACTGAATATCTTTTGCATAAAATCAATTTGAAAATTTTGGGAATTTGAAAATTAGCAAGCTGGGTAAGAAGAGGAATGACTCCTCTTTTGCTAATTTACTAATTAACTCATCAGCTAATTACATCGGAGGACCTCTTGAAAAGATAGTAAAGGTGCTTTGAGGAAAGCCTTTTTCGATAAAGAAGAATACTGCTGTTGCACTTTGCTCTAAGAATAGATAGATAAAAAATGAAGGAGCAAAGAATTGATGCAGTTGTACAAAAATACAATCGTGATGAGTGTCTACCGCTGAAAGGTGAGCGTTGTGATGACACTTATCGCCGGTAGCTATAGCGCATAACTCTTCCTGAGTGTGGTGATTATGAAAGAATTCACCCACTGGAAAGGCTACTTTCAGCATACAAAACAGTAGCAGAAAGGCGAAGATGCGCGTGTGTAACGATTGTCTTTTCATAGTTTTCAAGATGCAAAATTACAAAATAATTGTGAATTGCAAAATATAATAGAGCGATAAATTTTAGTTTGAACAAATTCTTACTAATAAAAAGCCATAGTAGAAAAGATTTCTACTATGGCTTACTAAAAAAACAAGCATTGTTTTTTAGAAAAATTAATAATCAATAAAGGTTACTTTTTAAAAAAACTCTACTTCATAAACATCAATGTACTGATTATTATATTTTTTAAAGTTTTTAAACGTTAATGTTCTTATTTTGATAGGAACTTTGAACTTTATACAAAGTTTTTTTCTGTGTTCATCACGTGTGTAAGTACCTTGCAAATATTCCTTTATATTATCAGGAGTTGCATATATATCTACTCCCCCAATAGTTTTATTTTCTGCCCATCTTTGATTTTGTACAATGATAACTCCTCTTACTGTTGTTTCTTCTGTGAAAGTTGTTTTTAAATATACTTCTTCTTCAGTATTAATCCACCAATTTGTGTTATAATTTTCATCTTTAAGAGCTCCTAATCTATCAGACTTATAATTAGAATCAAAAGTATATTTATTACTATCCAATTTTTTGTCGTCATCAATAGTATCAGCATTTATTAGTTCTATATTATCTCCTTGCGGGTACTCTTCTTCTGTAAAACTAATTTTAATACGATATGCTGAATCTTGGTCAGAAGTGGCTACAGGCAAATCAGTAGGAGTAGTACTAGTTACTTTCACACGGAAACGTAAAGTATATTCCTTGGTGATGTCCAAATCTTTAAAGGCATAGGGTTTAAGCGTTACTTTAAAAGTTTCAGAAACTGTACCAGAGCTCAATTCAGCTTTTTCAATGGTGAAAGATCCCTCAGGGAGACTGCGCTCATAGCTCACTTTTTCGGTTTCAATTTTTAGATTAATTACTTCACCGTTTTGTAAGGCACGTTTGGCAAACTTAGGGGTGAAAGTGAAAGTGGTAGCACTGATAGTCTTGGAGGTAGGATCTCTAAATATCTTTTCTATTGTTTCGTTAGGCGAAAAGATAACTAAGGTTTTAGAAAGATCAACAGGAGGGTTACTCACTTGTGGGACAGTGGGTGCAGGTTCTTTTAGTACATCAAGTTCTTTGGTGTCGGGGGTACAACTTATAGCTAAAACAGCTGTAAGTAGTGCCCCTAATAAATATATTCTTTTCATTGTTTTAGCTTTTTTAAAATTCTACTTCTGTATTATAATCAACGGTAGGTAATTTTTCTTCTACACCTATTTTATGTACATACCATTTTTCAGGCATTTTTTTATGAGGGTTAGTAGAAGCATTTTTAATTACTTTTTCATTGCCTTCTGTTTCCCAAGGGTCTTCGTTATAGGGGACATAGAGTTCTAAACCTTCACTATCAGGTTTTACGAAGTTTTGAGTTGCAACTACCTGTCCTTGTGTAAGGGCTTTACTCCACAAACGCATTTCGCGCACATAGGCATTGAGATTGCCATTACCAAAGCAAAGAATAGGAAAATCGTGTATTTTGGCAGGAGCAACAGAATCAAACATCAATTCTCCATTTACATAAATTTTCAAGTAAGGGCTATCGTTGTTTTCTTCGTATACTACTGCTATGTGATACCATTTGTCGGCAGTAGGAGTACCACTCACAGCATTAAATTTAAATCCTGTACCCTTGGGAGTATTAAAACCTAATTTCAAACCGCTATTCATTATAGTAAAAGAACCACCATATAACACATTGTATAGAGCTGAATTAGAATCAGCACGACCATTGGGGTACATCAAACCTGCATTATTTGATGCATTTACAGGAGCAATAGAATACTGCATTGTCCAAGCGGTGAGTTTTACATCTTTTTCATATGTTTTACCACTTTCTTGTTTACCTGTATTTTTACCATAGATAGCGTGGAAAGCTCTGTTTCTTAGATATGCTACTTTGGTTTTAAATGAACGATTCAATAAAAATAAAGCGGTTTTTCTATCCCCTTGGGCTATGATGTTGCCATCGAGAGGGTGTAAACGCACAGCTACAGCATAGTTATTAGCTCCTGATAATTTATTGCCTTGTGCGTCTTTTAAAGCTTTGATGTTAAATTGCAATTTGCCAGTGGAGACCTGTTGTCCCTTAGGAATAAGTACTTTAAAACTATTGCCTGTTTGAGAAGTACCATTACCTGTATAACTCATTTCTATCACATTAGCAGGTAACAATTCATAATCCACCTTATTAGCCTGATTATAGTTATCTATCACTGTGGCATCGAGGGTTACTTGGTAGTAAGTATCTTGTGATACAGGGTTAGCTAAACGGACTTTTATTTCGGTGGCTTTTTCACTACCACTATCGTCTTTAACCTTTATGGTAGAAACAGCAGGATTGTCAAAAAGAACTACTTTTTGAGGAGTAACCCCTGAGGTATTAGGTAGTTTTTCACAAGCTATAACAGTAAGTACCCCAATTGTTAATATTAAAATCTTTTTCATAGCTTACTTTTTATTAGGTTTATTGATGGTGATTTCTTCTTTAAAATCTTTATACTCCTCGTTGGAGCGCGGGTCTATAATACGGATTGCCTCACGCAACCAAGCGTAATGTTTGTATTTGCGACCGCTAATTTTATTACTTTCCATATATCCTTTAAAAAGGGAACTTTCGGCAGAAAAGGAGTAGTCAAGCTCGCCGTGGTAAGAACCTACCCCTCCCACTGTTCCTATTTTTGTTGCTTTTGCTTTTACAATTATAGAAAGGTAGCTTCCTTTTTCAAATTCAGAGGTGGAAACACTTTTGTAAGGATTACTTGTAAAAGGACTACCTACTCTATTATCTCCATAATCTTGCATAATATATTTGCTAATATAGCTGTCTACATCGTCTGTATTGATAAGTTTTTCATATTGTCCATCAAATAACAAACAGTATTTTTTCTCTGCATAATTTCCTTTTTCAAAAAATGGTTTGTAAGCTTTGATATATTCTTTTTCTTTTTGGTGATAACCTGTGTGGTTTTCATCGAAGAGTTCGCGCAAATACTGCTTGCGTTGTTCTCCTGAATATTTTTCACCAAAATATTTACCTATTTCTCGAATAAAAGTATCCATATTCTTTTGATAACCATTGGTAGAAGAACCAGAAGCAAATTCATTATAACTGTAGTAGTTATGATTACCAATAGTAGGCTCCCAGTCAATATCAAAACCATCTAAACCACAAGCAATAATATAACGGGCTAATTCACGGGCGTAGATTTGGCAGCGATAGGTTTCGTTATCAGAATCTTTCTCTTCGCCATATTTTTCTCTGAAAAGGGTAAAACCTGATTTATTTCCTTCATTAGGTAATCCTTGTCCTACATTGGATACTTGCCAACACAAAAAGACTTTGCTACCCTTTTTGTGAAATACCTCCAAGTCGTATTTCTCGTTATCAGTCATATCAGCGGGTTGTTTACCATAACCTCCCCATAGAGAAATGGCAGTGGTAGTATCAGGAATAGATTGTAACCACGTGCGTTCGAGTCCATCAGCGGCACGCCAGCCTGTCCACCACATATAAATAAAAGGTTTTTCGCCTGTATTAGCCCACGCTTTTTGTTTGTATTCAGTGAGCATTTTATAGTAAGCTTCCCATTTTTTTTGTGCCTCAGCTTCAGCTTTGGCTTTGGCTTCAGCTTCGCGTTGTTGTTCTTGTTGAGCACGTTGTGTAAGTTGCTGTTTATAATCTTTTTCTATATCTAAAGGCTCTGTTTTTACACAGTTTATTACTAGTAACCCTAAGAAACAAAGACTAATATGTTTTATATAATTTAAACTTTTCATAGTAATTATTTTTTTAATATTACTTATCTTTTTGTTATTTGCAATTATCTTGTATTGGGGTTTGCATCCCACCATAGGTGGGTATTACAGTCGTCAATGGCGCCAGCTCCCAATAATTGAATACCTTTTAGTACATTTTCTCTGTTTTCACCTGTGTATTCTGATTGTGGATAGATAGCACGGCGTACTCCTTTGGTACGCCCATCGGTAGACATTATAGTGTTACCGTGAATCGCATCAGCATTGTATTCTACAGGCTTGATTTGACGAGGATAACCTGTTCTGCGCCACTCACTCCACGCTTCGTGTCCATCGGGGAAAATGGCTAAATACTTTTGGGTGATAATTTTCTCTAACTTATCTTCATTAGTACCATTATAGGCTACGGTTACTGATGAAGGAGCTGCTTGATTGTATTTACTGTCAATAGGATCTATGTAATCAGCTGGTTTATCAGTATTGTTATTAGTATAGGCATTAGAGTTCACTCCATTTTCTCTAAAACTCATAGCAATACCTTCTTCATAAAGAACTTGGTCTGTTTTAGCATCAGTAGTAAGTCCAAAGAGTTTTGCCTCTGCTCTTAGGAAATATACTTCTGAGGTTTTCATTACAAAAGTGGGACCATCTTCTTTAACGTTAGGATAACCAAAACCTAAATAATCTTTTTTACCCATAAATCCTGCACGAATACCCTGTAACTGTGTTTGGTTAGTATAACCATCGGGTTTTTCAGTAGGGTTGAGTTTAAAGTATACTGTCAATCGAGGATCGTTATATCCTTTAAGATAAGACAATATAGTAGCTCCAAGACGTGTATCTTGATAGTTATTGGCTATCATTTCTAAGCAATTTAAGATGATGAGGCGTTCATTCGTTTGAAGTTTTGCCATATCAGTAACGTCTTCCATTACTCCTCCGTCTAAGGCTTTTTGAGCTTCCTCTTTAGCTTTGTCTTGTGCTACATATCTGATACGCACAGCCATACGGAGCCTAATAGAGTTAGCAAACTTAATCCATTTATTTAAATCACCTCCATAGAAAAAGTCATTTTCGCGTATACTTTCTGGCAAACTATAGCTTTGTTTGAATTCTTTTAGATAGGTAGTAGCTTCGGTAAGTTCTTTGAAAAGCTGATTGTATATAGCTTCTACTGAATCATAAGGTACCTTAGTAAGTCCTTTTCCTTGATTTGAGTAAGGTAGCGGACCAAACATATCAGTAGCACGAAGCACCCCTAAAACTTTACAAATCATCGCCATTTGGTATACAGCTTTATAGGTAACATCATTAGCATCGGCATCGATGGTATTGGCTTTGATATCGCGCCAAGAAGAGATGATATTACTAAACATACCAGAATAGTTATTGTTCATCCACCATTCAGCCATATAACCTGTAATCATAGTTCTACCGTTGTTCCATTTATTGATAGGAGGAGCCATATAGCCTACATAGCTGTCTCCCATCATATTGATGGAAGTTTGGTAGAGATTTGTTCCATTCACAGCGCGAGTAGGAATAATTTGGTTCTGAATAGTACCTAAATAGCCCGCTACATTTACCCCATCACGTTCAGCTAACTTTTTAGTGGGGTTGGTGGGATTAGTATTTATTTCCTCAAAATCTTTGGTACAAGAGAAGATGAAGAGTGATAAAATACTGATATATATTATCTTTTTCATTGGTTTATATTTTTTAATTGACAATAATTTTTATAATGCTGCCTTAATAGAAATACCCAAACTTCGTAAAGAGGGCATTCTGAAAAAATCTGCAGTATTGCTATATCCTCTTGTATTTACAGTTGATTCAGGATCAAAAGGAGCTCTGAGATATAACATTGCTAAATTGTAACCTGTTACTGACATACTTAGCGATTTAAGCCATTTCATTTTGTTTATTTCATTTAATGGTAAACGGTAGGTTAGTGATAACTCCTGAATGCGTATATTGGTAGCATCGTAGCTATAGTAAGCGGGCAAGCTCACTCCTCCGTTAGCAATGGTCTCATAGTATTTTTTGGCATCGTATAGCTGTCCGTCTATCATTACGCCACCTCTGTCGCGAGCATCGGCAGTAGCTTTTGATACACCATATTGGTCAAGCCACGCTTGAGTACGTGATTGCACAATGCCACCAAAGCGACCATAAATCATTACATCAAGTGATAGATTTTTCATAAAAGTAAAACTGTTTCGCCAACCCATTGTAAAATCAGGAGCTGTGTTACCTATGAGATACTCACGGGTATTATCAATTTCGTAAGTACCTTTACCAGAATCTACTAATTTACCGTCGGCACCACGTTTGAGGAGTTTATCAGTAATCACATCGGTCATAGATCCTCCTTCGCGTATACCTCCTACTTTAGTGATACTGAAGTAAGATCCGTCGATAGGGTTACGGTAGTTATGTACTAATTCTTTTACAAGGTTGACGTTGCGTGTAAAAGTAATATGGCTACTCCAATCTAATTTTCCAAAAGATTGGTTAAAACCTAAACCTGCTTCAATTCCCTTATTTTCAATATTACCTGCTTGTAGCCATAAACGTTTATAACCACTAGACTCTGGCAAGTCATATGACAAAAGTTGGTTATAGGTATTTGATTTATATAGAGTAACATCTAAACTGAGAGCATTTTTTAAGAGTTTAGCATTCATACCTATTTCATAAGATTTGGTACGCTCAGCAGTAAAGTCAGGGAAAGGATAATCTCTATCAGGACTAATGCCTGTGCCACTATATCCAAAAGTACGGGTACCTGGTGTAAAGCCTTCTTGTGAAATAGGAGAACCTACTTCGGTATATGAACCGCGCACCTTTAAATAGGATAGCCATTCGGGCATTTTTACAAATTCTGAAATGACGCCTGAGAGTCCTACTGAAGGATAGAAAATAGCTTCATCTTTGGTATTGACGAGTTGCGATGCCCAGTCTGTACGCCCTGTGAGAGTAAGAAATAAGCGACTTTTCCACCCTAACTCAGTACTGCCAAAAACAGCTATATTACGTGTATGACTATGGGTTTGTACTTTTCCTCCGCGAGGGTCTAAATTACTTGCTGCAAAGAAGTTGGAAGTAGTGTGTAGATTTCCTCGGAATCCTGCGGTTTTATTAAGGTTGTCGTCATAAGAAGAACCTATGTTGGCAGTGATGTTGAAGAGTTTGCGGTCGTTACCGTCGTGGTCTACATATTTACCAAAGTCCTTATTGATGTTCAGCATTATATCGGCATAAGTTTGGTTAATAGTACGCATAGTGTAGCGCCATTCCCCACGTTTTCCTACTCCTGTACTTGGGTCGGAGGTAGCATAAGCTCGCATTTCGCCTTCTCCTTGTGTGTTGTCAATACGTACACGCCCGCTGATGTTTAACCAAGAGAGTACATCGTAAGTAAGTGAAGCTGAATACATATTGCGTTTTCTTTTTTCAAAGAAGAGTTGGCGATATATATTCCAATAAGGATTTTCTTTTACTACACCATTAGATACATTACCTACGTAGGGGTAATATTGTTCGTGAATTTTGCGAGAAGGATTCCAGCGCTCCCACGCTTTTAGTTCCTCAAAGTTATCCCCGCGTGGGAAAAGGTATAAAGAGGTCAGAGGGTTAAACCAGCCTCCTTGCGAATACATATTTTGATTACCTTGCAAAATATAGCTCGCCGAGAAATCGAAATGTAATTTGTTATTAAAAAAATGACTTGTATTGCGTCCCATAAAGTTATGGCGATAATAGCCATTGGTAGGGATAATTCCTTTGGAATCAGTAGAAGCGAATGATACAAAGGTTTGATTTTGTGCTGACCCTAGTGAAAAATCTACTGCATTGTTATGTACTATCCCTGTGTGGAAAAATTTTAGAGGGTCATAGGTAGAAGGAGTTGCAAGTTTAGGTCCCCAGCTGGTTTCTCCACTACTGCCGTAGGTGTTTTGGAACTCAGGTGTAATAAAAGGAGTAAGTACTTCTACTTTTGAGTTGAAGTTTACTGCTACTTTGCCTTCTTTTCCTTTTTTTGTGTTGATAATCACTACTCCATTGGCAGCTGCAGCTCCGTAAAGGGCAGCTGCAGAAGGCCCTGTAAGTACGTTGATACTTTCAATATCTTCGGGATTGAAATCTGAAATACTTTCTCCTCCCCCTACGATACCGTTGTCACCGCCATCAGAGGCAGAAGAAGCATTGTTGAGGGGAATGCCATCTACTACATAAAGAGCATTGTTACTACCTGTGATAGATTTTGCGCCACGCATAATCACTTTGGTAGCACCTCCTACTCCTGATGCACTACGTTGGATATTTACCCCCGCTACTTTACCGTTGAGATTATTCACGAAGTTAGCATCTTTTACTTTGGTGAGTTCTTCTGCTTTCACCTGTTGAACGTTGTAACTCAGTGCTTTTTCTTGCCTTTTGATACCCAAAGCCGTTACTACTACTTCACCGAGTTGTTGAGTTTCTTCTTTTAAGATAATGTTTAAAGTAAATGTTTTTCCACCTCCTGTAGGTATTTTTTTACTTTGAGAAATAAAACCAACAGAACTAAATTCGATAGTAGCTCCTTCTTTCACTTGGATAGAGTACTTACCATCCATATCCGTTGCCATACCACGCGTTGTAGCTTTCACAACAACCGTTACACCAGGGAGAGGAATACCTCCTTCATCGGTAACCTTCCCTGAAACTGTTTTTTCCTGTGCTAACAAAATACTGCCATAAATTGTTAAAAGCACTGCTATAAAAAATCTTTTGTTCATAGAATAGTATAAAAAAATTAATACTTCAAGATGTATTTCACAATTGGGGGCAAAAGTACAAAATGTTTTTAATAACGGCAAAGATAAAAATGAATATTTTTTAAAAATAATAAAAATATTCTATAACTTTATAGATTTGCAGGATATTCTTTGTGAAATCTTAAAGTTGTGATGTGATTTTTTTTAATGATATTGATATTAATTAATATCAGTTTGATGTAAAGAGTGGTGTTATGCCTTAGGGGGCGAACAGTTCAGAAGGGTGTGGAGTTTTCAGAAGATATCGGAGAAGTTCGGAAGAAGGGAGGGAGGGTTTTTGATGAAAAAAGGCTATTAGAAGGGTGGGGTTAGCTTATAGAGAGCTTATAGGAAGGCTTATACGAATCTTGGACGATTGGTATAGGAAGGGTATATAAGTGTTTGAAAGTGAGTGGTTAAAAGATGAGAAAAAGAGGTGATTTTGAGGGTAACAAAACGAAGTAAAACGGAAGTGAAGAGGTGGTTGAGATATATGAAAAACATATTTGAACGATATGTGTGAATAATTTTGTATATTTGCCGAAAATTAGAATGTATGATAAAACTTATTGTAACGGATATTGATGGTACTTTGGTGAATAATCAGAAGGAAGTACCTGAGAGTTTTTGGGAAGTTTTTAAGGAGATACGAGCCCGTGGAATTAATTTTTGCGTGGCGAGTGGACGACAAATACAGAGTTTGCACGAGCTTTTTGCACCTATTAAAGACGAGATAGCTTTTGCTCCTGATAACGGAGCTTCGCTAATATACAAAGGGGAGACGCTTTTTGAAAACCCTTTGAACCCTAATGGTATTCGCCCTATATTGGAAACTTGCGAACAGATTGGGCAAATAGGCGTAGCGCTTTGTGGGAGAGAGAATGCCTACATTAAGACGGATAGTGTTACTATTTTTGATGAAATAGCCAGACATTATCCCGCTCATACAAAGGTGATGAACTTTTCGGAAGTGAATGATGACATCTTTAAAATAACTATTTGTGATGAAGGAATTTCAAGGATCAATAGCTATCCTCTTTTGAAAAAGTATGAGAATGATTTTAATGTGGTGGTCTCAGGTGAGATATGGCTTGATATTACCCGAAGTGATGTGAATAAAGGGGTGGCGGTAAGACGTCTGCAAGAGAAATTAGGTGTCTTGCCATCGGAAACAGTGGTTTTTGGCGACCATATGAACGATGTAGAAATGATACAAACCGCTGAGATGAGTTACGCGATGAAGAATGCCCAAGAGGCTTTGAAAGCTATTGCTAATTACGTGACTGAATACGATAATAACGAGGCGGGAGTAGTGAAAACTATACAACATTTGATAAATTAAAAGAAGAATAGCAGAAAAGAAGGAGTACAAAACTCATAAAAAAACAAGGAAGGTTACCTGTTGATTTTCAATAGGTAACCTTCTTTTTTGCAAGAAAAATTTAAAATTGGACGCAAAAAAATAATACAAAAGATATATAAGATACAATTATCTTTTATATATTTGCACCCAGAAATTACAAAAACACTAATATATTTTATTTATGACAGGTAAGAAATTATGGATTTGGCTTGGGGCAACAGTGGCTGCTTCATTCCTTGTGCTGATTCTCTTCGGTGTAGAAATATACCGTACAGCACCTCCTTTCCCCGAAAAGATTGTAACGACCAATGGGGAAGTGCTCTATGAAGGGCAAGACATTAAAGATGGTCAGAATGTTTGGCAATCGATGGGTGGTCAAACCGTAGGTAGTATCTGGGGACACGGTGCTTATATAGCACCCGACTGGAATGCTGATTATCTACACCGCGAATCGGTATTGCTATTAGAGCTCTTTGCTCAGAAAGACGGTAAGGTGTACAAAGACCTGCCTGAAGATGAGCAAGCGAAGTACCAAGTGCAGTTGCGCAAAGAGTTGCGTACGAACACCTTTAACCAAGAAACAGGTGTGATTACCTTCTCGCCAGAGCGTGCTCAGGTGGCTAAAGAGTTGGCTGCGTATTACGCCAAACTCTTTATGGACGACCCTTCGCTAAGTGAAACGCGCACTCATTACGCGATTCCGAAGAATGCTATCAAAGACCCTGTGCGTATGCAACAGATGAATGCATTCTTTACGTGGACTTCTTGGGTATGTAGCACTAATCGCCCTAATAGCGATGTAACCTATACCAATAACTGGCCTTATGACCCTGTGATAGGCAATCACCCCTCGACTTCACTACAAATGTGGTCAGGATTTAGTGTACTGATGTTGCTTTTTGGGGTAGGACTCTTGGTGTATTATCACGCAAGCAACAAAGAGGAAGAAGAAAATGAACATCTTCCTGCGGAAGACCCAATGCGCGGTATGAAACCTACACCTTCAATGAAAGCGACCCTTAAATACATTTGGATAGTATCGTTACTTATCTTGGTACAGATGGTGGCAGGGGTGATTACAGCACACTATGGTGTAGAAGGGGGAGGTTTCTTTGGTATTCCGCTTGATATGATATTTCCACAGGCTATTTCGCGTAGCTGGCACGTACAGTTGGCTATTTTCTGGATAGCAACCTCTTGGCTAGCTACAGGGCTTTACATAGCTCCTGCGGTATCAGGACACGAGCCTAAATATCAAAAATTGGGGGTAAATATACTCTTTATCGCCCTACTGATAGTGGTGTTAGGTTCTTTGGCAGGACAATGGTTTGGCGTGATGCAAAAATTAGGCTTAGTAGAAAACTTCTACTTTGGACATCAAGGTTATGAATATCTAGAATTGGGTCGTTTTTGGCAAATACTATTGCTTGTAGGCTTATTCTTGTGGTTGTTCTTGATGGTAAGAGCTTTATTACCTGCTTTACGAAAGAAAGACGAAAACCGCCATTTGTTATTACTCTTTGTATTGGCTTCTATAGCTATTGCCGCTTTCTATGGCGCAGGCTTAATGTATGGTCGCCAAACACATATGGCTATTGCCGAATATTGGCGTTGGTGGGTAGTTCACCTTTGGGTAGAAGGCTTCTTTGAAGTATTTGCTACCGTAGTGGCTGCTTTCTTGTTCTCACGTATGGGCTTGTTACGCTTGAAAGTGGCGAGTGCCTCAGTATTGTTCTCTACTATTGTATTCTTAGCAGGGGGTATATTGGGTACATTCCACCACTTGTATTTTAGTGCTACCCCTACGGGTGTATTAGCCTTAGGAGCTACTTTTAGTGCTTTGGAGATTGTGCCTTTGGTACTCATAGGATATGAGGCTTATCACAACTACAAGATTTCTAAATCTACTGAGTGGATAAAAGCCTACAAATGGCCTATCTATTGCTTTATTGCGATGTGTTTCTGGAACTTCCTTGGGGCAGGTATCTTTGGTTTTGCCATTAACCCGCCTATAGCCTTGTACTACATTCAAGGATTAAATACTACGGCAGTTCACGGACACGCAGCCCTTTTTGGGGTATATGGTATCCTTGGTATTGGACTTATCTTGTTTGTGCTTCGCGGTTTGTATCCTGATCGTCACTGGAATAACAAGATTCTTGGTTGGGCATTCTGGTTGATAAATATAGGGTTGCTTGTGATGTTGGTAGGAAGCTTACTTCCTATAGGTATTATGCAAGCAGTAGAAGCTATTCAAAACGGTTATTGGTCAGCGCGTTCTGAGGAGTTTATGCACACCGATTTGATGCAAACCATACGTTGGTTACGCATTCCAGGTGATATACTCTTAGCAATAGGTGAATTGCTATTGGTATACTTCATCATTGGGCTTAAAACCGGTTGGTCATTAAGAGACAAGCGATAATTTACAAGATGAAATTGAAAAAGCCAAAGAGACGTCCTCAAAAGAGGACAGCTCTTTGGCTTTTTGGATATAAAAAAGAGCAAATCATAAGCCGGATTCTGTACCTACCCTTACCGAGCAGGTGCTTATCATTTATCTCGGTTAATGATTGCTCATTAGCTCTAACCGCCTACCCTCCAACATCGGGCGAGCAACCCTCAAACGCTGGTTTACGCGACGTTGCACCTCATAGAGTTTACCTGATTTCACTATGGCATTACCCATACATTCTTTCTGTTGCACTTGTCCTCGCCTCACGGCGGACGGGTGTTACCCGCTATGATGCTCTGTGGTGTCCAGACTTTCCTCTACCTTAGTAGCGATAAGCTGATTTGCTCTTTTTATAATTCTTAACTTAACCCTATATACTTTTGATTAGGTTTTTCATAAGGTGTTAATACACTTGCTTCAAGCATATTGAAATTTAGTAATAGGTTGTTTTCCTTTTCTTCATCAAAAAGTAAATCGTAGAGATAATGATGAACAAAAATATACCATTTTTTATTAGGATTTACTACTGCAAAACCAGCGACATCGTTGCCTTTGTCAAGATAGAAATACTCCCATTGATAGAAATTCATTACTGCATTAGCAAATAATTCTCCTAAACCATAAGCTAAATCTACCTTATCGTATGCTAAGGTATCGGCAGTAACTTTTTGCTCTTTATAAGCATCAATAAAATGTCTTAAAGAAGTAGCTACTTCTTTAGGATTGCTTTCATCACAAGCGAAATTATTTTCTTTTAGCAAGTCAATAGCTTTTTCTTTCAAAGCTAAAAGCTCTTCCTTTTCTTCACTATCAGCTAATCTTTCAGTAATTTCAGCCATAAATATCAATTTTTAATTTTCTAATTTGCTAATCTGCTAATTAATAATCGCCCAACGTTTCAGGGTTCTGTGCTAAACCTTTGGCTAATTGCTCGTCGTTAGGAGCTTTGCCGTGCCAAGCGTGAGTACCCATCATAAAGTCTACGCCATTCCCCATTTCGCTGTGGAGCAAGATACACACGGGTTTACCTTTGCCGGTTAAAACTTTGGCATCTGCCAATCCTTTCAAGATAGAGGCGATATCGTTACCTTTTTCAATATCGATTACTTGCCAACCAAAGGCTTCCCATTTGGCGCGAAGGTTGCCCAAAGGCATTACTTTATCGGTAGGTCCATCAATCTGTTTGTGGTTGTAGTCTACAGTAGCGATGAGGTTGTCCACTCCTTTACCCCCGGCGTACATTGCGGCTTCCCATATTTGCCCTTCTTGCAGTTCACCATCGCCGTGGAGGGTATATACCAAGTGGTTATCGCCGTTGAGTTTTTTAGCCAAAGCCACCCCAATGGCTACTGAAAGCCCTTGTCCCAATGAACCCGAAGCCACGCGTACACCTTCTAACCCTTCGTGAGGGGTAGGGTGACCTTGTAAGCGAGAATTGAGCAAGCGAAAAGTGTTCAGTTCACTTACTGGAAAGAACCCACGTCGTGCTAATACACTGTAAAACACTGGCGATATATGTCCGTTAGAGAGGAAAAATAAATCCTCGTTTTTACCTTCCATAGAGAAAGGTAGTTTGATATCCATTACCTCGTTGTAGAGGCATACAAGGAATTCAGCGCAACCCAAAGAGCCCCCTGGGTGACCTGAATTTACATTGTGAACCATTCTGAGGATATCTCTACGCACCTGCGTAGTAAGGTCGGTAAGTTGTTGGATATTCATTGTATTTCTTCAGTTTTATATTTTTAATACCGCAAAGGTACAATTTTTAAAGACAAAAGCAACAACGAAAGGATAATAAATTTTATTTCTTCATATAATGAGCTTTCTTATACATTATCTTTGAAAGCACAAAAGAGGGCATATATGAGAGGAAACGCATTAACCATTTCATTTGTTTTGGGAATAAAAGCAATGCTTTCTTTTCGGTAATAGCTTGCGTGATTTCTCTCACGGCTTGGGCTTCGGTTACAAGAAAAGGTTTCTTAGAGAGGTCGTTGTGGTTGAGGTCACGTAGTTTTTGAGTATCTACATAGCCTGGAGCAATGGTAGTAATTGCGATTCCATACCGACGCAAAGCACGGCGATAAGCATCGGCTATTTGTATCACACTACGCTTGGTCTTGGTGTATAGGCTTGACTCGGGGTAGTCTAAAATACCTGAAATAGAAGCAAGTAAGACTATTTGTCCGCCTGTGTGGCACATTGCTTTTCGCCCAACTTCTAAGCAGTTCACAGCTCCCATAATATTGGTTTGAAGCATTGCCACAGCCTCTTCATAGCTAATCTCATCTGCTACATCTTCAGCATACCTACCTGCACAATTGATGAGCAACGACAAAGCCCTCTCGCCTGCGAATTGCTGTATAACGTTTTGTAATTGCACTATATTGGTTACATCGGCTTGGTACTTCTCAAAACGCAATTCATCAGCGAGCTTTTGCAAATCTCTTCCACATACACCTACGCGATTGCCTTGTAGGTGATAATAGCTTGCCAATGCTAACCCTATGCCTGAGGTGCCTCCTATGATAAATACATTCATTGTTTAAAAGCGTTTATTGTAGTTTGATAACCGTAGTCCCATTGTTTTTCTATTTGTTCACGATAGTGAGCGTAGCTTTTTGGAAAGTGAATATCTACCGCACATCGCTTCCAGTTGATATACTTCTCTGAGTAAAATCGTTTTAAGACCATAGTAGCATCGCGGGTATCGATGAGCCTAGCGGGATATTGTGCTACTTCGGCTAAACGCTCGTTGCCACTAAAACCTAAAACTGCACGCACTAACGCTTCTTCAGTAGAACTATAAGGCTGTTTTTCCTCTCTTATCACTTCTTGCGAAAGAGTATTTGCTAATTCTATAGGTAGTAAATCTATTGCGCCTCCTGCAAACACATTATCTGCTATATTTACCGGAGCTACGTAGAACATATCAGAAACTGAAATGCGAGCAGCTGTGAGCATTGGTATCTCTGTTTTAAGGAGAATATTTTTAGCAACTGCCGATTGTAAATAGTTATCAGAAGAGATTTGAATGGCTTGCAGATTTATATGTCTTGCAGTTTGTGTATCGGTAAAGAGTACTTTTTGGTAAAGCTTACGAGCCCCTCTCCGTTTGCCACATTCATCAGGAGTGAATAACATTTTAGAACCGACAATAATAGTAGGTAGGGTAGAGGAGAATTGCACTTTGGCGAGACTCGGTAATAGATTAGAAAGGTTTTGTGCCATTGTTACCAAATAGCGATGATACACATCTTCAATATAAGGAGCGTGCCTCTTGTCGTATTGTTTCTTAAGAGCTAAAAAGCCTATACGGTATAATTGACTATAAGGGGTGAGAGAAAGGCTCTTGATGAAATTATAAAATTCTTCGGATTGCAGGTAGGCTTTGCGAGCAGTATGTGTAGGAAAAGCGTTGATGATTAGAGTTGCAAAAGCACCTCCACAAGAGGCTATCAGTAGCGAAGGAGTTTTGCCTAAATCATCTAAAGCATTGTACATACCGCCATAAAGGGCAAAACGTGTACCTCCTCCTGAGAAGACTAAGGAGCGATGGAATGTTTTCACTGTACCCATAGAAAGAACCATATACTGTTAAACAAAAGGCTATCCATACGGTCTAAAAGTCCGCCGTGACCAGGAATAAGGTTGCCAGTATCCTTTACGCCTGCTTTGCGTTTGAGAAAGGAAATACATACATCACCCCAAAAGCCGAAAAAGCTAATAGTTACCCCTAAGAGCAGCCACGTGTGAAGGGACGCTTGTAAACCGAGCACATATGCCAAACACACGCTTACTAAAGGTGTGAGTAAAATTCCTCCTACGCAACCTGCTATAGTTTTATTTGGACTCACCTCGGGCAGTATCTTTTGCTTGCCAAAGCATTTACCTGATAAGTATTGAAACACGTCGTTCAGTTCGGTGGAAACAACCAAAAAGATAACCCATAACAAGCCGTTAGGTACTGAAAGTAAAAAAAACAAATGTGGATAAGCAAATAGAACGATACCCAAAGAGAGGGCTATATAAGGTGCTTCGTTTTTGGCTACAAAGAAAGTTCCTAAAACTGAAATAATGAGCAGAACTATAGCCCCTAATAAATAAATTTGATAATGAGGAAAACAGAAAAGTAAAACGCCTTGTAGTATAGCGATAACAATAGGTAAATAACGGGTATTGAAAGAAAAGAGCCGTCCTAATTCTTTTAAACATTGAAAACTCACCCAACATATAAAAATACGCATCGTAAGTTTATTATATACAGCCCCTGCGAAGACAGCAATAATGAATACCCAACTCCTAATGCGAAGAGGTACATCGGCAAACTTACTATGGCTATTAGTGTTGGGCATAAAGTCCTTTTTTGAGACGAATAAAGGTGCTGAGGGACAGTAAAGCAATTATAATCCCGAAGGCAATCGCTGAGTAGGAAGTGATAGAAACGCCCCAAAAAGCTAAAAGTCCGTAAATGCCTATTAGTAAGGCACGGTCGCTTTTACCCATAGGTCCTTCATAGCGTCTTTCACCGCCTAACACTTTGCCCATTACGCCCACAAATTCATTGAGAACGCTGAGCACAATAAAAATAACTACTAAATAAAGGCTTTCGGGGTGATATTTCAGCAAAGGGAAGAAGATGAACACATCAGAAACCACATCACCTAATTCGTTGAGGATTTCACCTAAAGAAGTGGTTTGCTGGAACTCGCGAGCCATCATTCCGTCGAGTGCATTGAGAATCATACGCAAGAGTAGACCTATAGGTAAGGCTAAGAAGAAGTAACGACATTCAGAGGCTTGCCAAAAGAGCACTCCAATTATTAAAGAAAACAAAATAGCAACTATCGTTATTTGGTTTGCAGTTACTTTCTTACAATGCAAGAACAGCAAGATAGGGTGTAGCAACTGCTGAAATTTAGGTTTTAGTTTGTAAACGGAAATCATATACTGAGCTATATAAACATTGATGAGGCAAAAGTAATAAAAAATAGTGAAAAACAAAACTTGCTTTTCACTATTCACTAATTATTTCTTAAGCCAATTGTTTTCAAACTTACAGTTCTTGTATTCTCCGTTTACTGAAATGTAAGTTTTCTCGATATGTTCTTTCATCCACTTACTGATGGCTTTCAGTTGTTTTTCTTTCAGAGCTAAATCTTGTATCTTTACGTAATCCTTTACAAAGTCGGCTTGGTGTTCCTCAATACGGTTGGTGATTTGGTAAATCTTATATGTCTTTTTGCCTGTTCTATCTTCGTCGAGGAAAGGTACTGATACCTCATTGTCTTTAAGGTCTGAAATGCGAGCGTAAAGTGTAGGCTCTATACGGGTAAGCTCGAAACGAGTAGAAAGGTCTTCGGGGTTGATAAGCTGACCGCCATCGTTGCGGGTTTCTTTTTCATCGGAGAAATTACGTGCAGCCTCGTCGAAAGTAAGCTCTTTGTTTACAATACGGTCGCGTATTTTGGCTATCTTTTCTTTAGCCTCGTTGAGAGCTTCTTGAGGAATTTCAGGCATTAACAAGATGTGTCGTACACTCACTTCCTTACCGCGAATCTTGTCCATTTGGATAATATGCCAACCGAAGCTAGACTCAAAGGGCTTAGATATTTCTCCTTCCCGCAGAGTGAAGGCTACGTCTTTAAAAGCTTTATCAAAAGCAGAGTTACGGTTGAAGGTGAGTACTTGTCCGCCAGTAGCGCGGTCTTGCGAGTAGAGAATGGCTTTGGTAGAAAAACTCATACCGTTTTCCTCTACATCTTTTTTAATATCGTTGAGTTGGTTTATTACTTTTTGTACAGAACTCTTGGGAGCTACAGGATTGACTACAATTTGAGCGATTTCTAATTCAGTACCAAAGTGCGGACGTTCATCGGCTGGAATAGCGTTGAAGAAAGTACGTACTTCCTCAGGAGTTACTTCTATATCTTTTATAATTTGTTGTTTCATACGCTGAGCGAGCATACTCACTTTTAGGAGGTTGAAAAGCTCGTCGCGCATAGATTGTTCGTCGTCTTTTTTATAGAACTCTAAAAGTTTCTTAATGTCGCCACCTAACTGAGCGGTCAAAAACTCAATACGTTGGTTCACTTGGTCACGTACTTCGCTATCGGTGAGCTTCACACTGTCTTGCACAGCTTGGTGAGCGTAGAGTTTGTCCTCCATCAGTTTGCCGAGCATTTGGCAACGGTTGATTTCACGAGTGTCTACCTCTTGCTGTTGCAAATCAATATACGCCTTGTCGATATCTGATTCTAAAATCAAATAATCACCTACTACCGCTGCTACACCATCTACCTTTCTGCGCTCATTGTTTTGGGCAAAAAAGGGAGTCGTGAACAACAATATTACAAGTACTGACCAAATTTTTGTTTTATTCATAAACTTCGTTATTAACTTTAAACGTTCTGTTATTATATCAAAAGATGTGCCTAATTGCACTAACTAATTTGCAAAAGTAGTATTTATATTGGAAAAACGAAACTTTCTACTTTATTTTATTTTAAAACTACCGATGAACCACCCTATTGCGGGAAAGTAAAAAAGAGCAGTGAATGCCCATAACCATTCATAAAAATTACTGAAAATAGGATAGTTTACAATTACTGAAAACCCTTTGTAGGTGATGAGTACCTCGGTGGTGATAAAAGCAAAAAGAAACAGATAAACGAGCCATCGGTTTACTTTGTATACTTCTTCTAAAAACAGCAAGAGACCTATGGTTACAATCCCCAGAAAATTAAAGTGCAAGTAACTTATCAACAGGTCGATGTTTTTAAACAAATAAGGCGTAAGAACAGGGAAAGCACCTGTGAACATCATTACTACTTTGGCGATAAAGAAACTGATAAATACAGTAGCTAAAAAACTCTTAGGTTGAGTTTTTAGGTATAAACGCAATATCATCACTACCGCAATGAGCCAAATAAGCACCGAAGCTCCTCCTACAATATAGTAAATAGGATAGCTAAAATAGCCTACCCAAGAGATGAAAAGCGAACCTATAATTCCTGCTTGAAACAGAATGAATACGCGATTGATGAGCTGAGGATATTGAACGTCCCAACCGTATTTCTTTATAAAGAGTCCCATTAGGCTACTGAGCATAAAACCATTGTATTGAAAGTGCAAAAAGAAGGCAATGGCACACATATACATATCAGAGAACTTGCCATATTTCACTATGGTTACGGGCATTAGCCATATTCCCAAACTCGATAGGATAAGATACCAAATTCCCATTTTTACAAAAGGAGAAGTGGCATACTTCATAAAAAACTTCGCAAAAAAATAGGTACAGAAGATAAACACTGATGAAAAACTGATAGAAACAGCCCCATATCCTTGAAAAGGAAAGCTACATAGCATACCTAATACCGATAACTGAGTGATATAGAACAGCCATCGGTAACGTTTGTGAAGTTGAGCGTTAAGAGGAATGAAAGTGCGCACTAAAATAGCCGAGAGCAGTACGTATACAAACCCTAAAAGTGCTAAATGCGAATGAGTATGCACGATATTTCGATAATTGAACTCGAAAGGATAGTCCACTACTTGTACCGAGCGCATAAAGATACCCAAGCACACTACTATAACGAAATAGGTAAATGCCCATCGTACATCAGTTCGTATGTTTAATTTAGTATTCAAAAGTACCATATTCGCTTTTTATAGTGAGACATTTATTATTTGATGAGACTACCCTACCTATGATTTGCGCTTCTACATTAAATGATTTTGCAATAGTGATAATATCTTCTGTAATGGCTTCCTCTACATAGAGCTCCATACGATGCCCACAGTTGAACACTTGGTACATCTCTTTCCAATCGGTGTTAGATTCTTCTTGAATGAGTTTGAAAAGGGGAGGGGTAGGAAAAAGGTTGTCTTTGATAATATGCAAGTTATCTACAAAGTGCAATATTTTAGTTTGTGCGCCTCCACTGCAATGCACCATACCACATATTTGGGTATTGTTGTACTTTTCAAATATCTTCTTGATGATAGGTGCATAGGTACGAGTAGGAGAGAGAACGAGTTTGCCAGCGTTTAACGGACTGCCAATTACCTTGTCGGTAAGTTGTTTCGTGCCAGCATATACGAGCTCACTGGGGACAGAGGCATCGAAACTTTCGGGGTATTTGTGTGCTAATACTTTTGCAAACACATCGTGACGCGCTGAGGTGAGTCCATTGCTACCCATACCGCCATTGTATTGGTTTTCGTAGGTAGCTTGACCGTAGGAGGCGAGTCCTACAATCACATTGCCCGCTTTGATATTTGCGTTATCAATCACTTTACGGCGTTCTATGCGCGCTGTAACGGTAGAATCGACAATGATAGTGCGCACCAAATCACCTACATCGGCAGTTTCTCCCCCTGTAGAATGGATATGCACTCCAAAGGCAGAGAGTTCTGCAATCAGCTCTTCTGTTCCGTTGATAATAGCTGAAATGACTTCCGCAGGAATGAGGTTTTTATTGCGCCCAATGGTGGACGAAAGCATAATATTATCGACTGCTCCCACACACAATAAATCGTCTATGTTCATTATGAGGGCATCTTGTGCAATGCCTTTCCACACGCTTAGGTCACCGGTTTCTTTCCAATACATATATGCCAAAGCCGACTTGGTGCCGGCGCCATCGGCGTGCATTATAAGACAATAGTTGTCGTCGCTCGTAAGGTAATCGGGGACTATTTTACAAAAGGCTTTTGGGAATAATCCTTTATTGATATTTTTGATAGCTTTATGCACTTCGTCTTTGGCTGCCGAAACTCCGCGTTGTGCATAACGTTTGCTTACTTCCATTATAGTTTATTTTTGAGAGGCAAAGGTAAGAATAATTTATCAATTAGCAAATTTGGTACAATGTGGTGCAGTGCGTTCGCATTTAAAGACCTAACCCCCGTTCCCCTCACATACTCCGCTCTCGCGGACTTTCCGAAAGGAAGGGGGCAATCCTCAAAAGTGACTTTTTAATTAGAAAACATCTAATATTCTCTTATTGCGGAGTTTATTTTTGTAATTAATCAAAAAAATATAAGTTTATTATTTAAAATGCAAATGCCGTGAAATTGGAAGAGGATTATACAAAGCTTATAGGATAATTAAACAATGAGTGGCTCTACAGTGGCTCTACAGTGGCTCT
>NZ_KB291535.1:147923-157741 GCF_000318315.2 Capnocytophaga sp. oral taxon 324 str. F0483
GGAATAACGAAGGAATAACGAAGGAATAACGAAGAATGGACGAAGAAACAATAAATGTAAAATGAATGTAAGGTGAATGTAAGGAGTAAATGTGTTGTGTATATGACGGTATTTTGGTGCTGAAAAGGGGAATTTGTACAATTGTTATTATTTTACTACTTTTGCCAAAAATTCTGTACTGATGGAAGCAAATGTTATCAGAGCTGGAAATTACAACGTTTATTTTAATGAGGAAGGAACTGATTTTATCAATCGAATAGTTGCGGAAAAACGTCCTTCGAAGCTGTTTTTGTTGGTGGACAGTCATACCAATGAAAAATGTTTGCCTGTGTTTTTACCTACTCTCATTACTGATATTCCGATAGAAATTATAGAAATAGAAGCGGGAGAACTGCATAAAAACCTCGATACTTGTACGCAAGTGTGGCACGCACTTTCAGAATTAGGAGCCGACCGCAAGAGCTTGCTCATAAACGTAGGAGGAGGAGTGGTAACCGATTTAGGAGGCTTTGTGGCTTCTACCTATATGCGCGGAATGCCCTTTATTAATGTGCCGACGAGTTTACTGGCAATGGTAGATGCCTCGGTAGGGGGGAAGACGGGGGTGGATTTAGGTCCTTTGAAAAATCTTGTAGGAGTGATAAACAATCCGTTGGGGGTGGTGATAGACTCGCAATATTTAGGAACGTTACCTGCTGAGGAATTGCGTAGCGGAATGGCAGAGATGTTTAAGCACGGACTTATTCGTTCGGAGGCTTATTGGAACAAAATGTGTGATTTGAGAAGCCTTTCGTTAGCTGATTTAGACAGTCTTATTCACGAATCGGTGGTGATAAAGAATGAGGTGGTAATGCAAGACCCGAAAGAATGTGGATTGAGAAAAATACTGAATTACGGTCATACGCTGGGGCACGCTATCGAGTCGTATTGTTTGGAAAACCCTAATCGCCAATGTTTGTTGCACGGAGAGGCTATTGCGATAGGAATAGTGTTGGCTACTTACCTATCGGTGAAAAAGTTAGGATTCCCTAAGGGTAAATGCGATAAGGTGAAAAGCGTATTGAGTGAGTATTTCAGCAAACAAACTTTTCATAAAGAGGATATTGATGATATTTGTGAGTTGATGCGTTTTGACAAGAAGAATGTAGCGGGCAGAGTACACTTTGTGCTTTTGGAGGAGATAGGTAAGCCTAAAACGGATTGTGTAGTGCCTGAGGAAGAGATTTACGAGGCATTTGAGTACTATAGTGCGAGCCACACGAGGAGATAAAAGGTAAGACGTAAAAGGTAAAAGATAAAGCCAGTGAGGGCTCACAGCTGGGTGTGTGGAGGTGGATTAATTAGCAAATGAGAAAATGAGGGAATGAGGGAATGGGAAAATGGGGAGATGAGAAAATTTGACTAATAAAACAATAATTAATTATGACAACCTTTTTTAGGACGTGACAGTGATTTTTTTGGGTGAATATTAAGTGAGGAAGCAAAAGAAATTAAAAATATATAAAGAATTAAACATTGAGATATAGCAATTACAATAGTATTTTTTGGTTATTTATTTTGGTGGTGTTACAAGGGTCGGCACAAAGTTATTGGCGCAAAGCTGATTTCTCGACTCAGCGCAGTGCAGCAGTAACTACTAATAACCCCAATTATCAGTATTTTACACTGAATAAAAAGGCGTTTGCACGTGCTTTGGAAACCGATAGTAGACGCAGTGAGGCTACCGTTCAGATACCTGATGCCAACGGAACACTCATTACTTATCGCATTGCACCTACGCAGGTTCTTTCGGAAGCAGTTGCACGAAAATATCCTTCTATTAAAACTTTTGTAGGTAAATCAGTAACCGACCCCTCTAAACATATTCGTTTTACGTGGAGTGATTATGGGCTTGATGCTATTATGGAAGAAGAGTTGAGCTATTCGTTTATAGAAGCAGAAGATAAAGAAGGTGTTTATTACAGGGTTTATCGTCGTAAGGATGTTGAAAAAGCATTCATAGACTGTAAAACATTAGATGTGCCTACTCTTTTGCAGGAAAGTAAAGCGGCTCAACGCCCTTCATTTCAGACTAAACCTATGCAACGTACCTTTCGCATTGCAATTGCTTGCACCCACGAATATACTGATTATTTCTGGGGGAAGGCTTCAGCTTTTGCCCAAATAGTCAGTACGCTAAACCGTGTAAATGAGGTCTATGGGCAACAGCTGTCGATTGTTTTCCAGTTAGTTTCGGACGATAGTGTAGTATATGAGACTAAAGATACTGACCCTTTTACTGGTATTAACTACGAAAAAGAATGGTACGACAATAAAGCTCTTGTATTGCAACAAGTTTTGGACAACAAGATAGGTAATGCTAATTATGATATAGGGCAGTTGTTTCACAATGCAGCAGAAGGAGGTAATGCAGGTTGTATAGGGTGCGTGTGTACCAACGACCGCAAGGGACAGGGATTTTCGTCTTATCCGTTTGCTTACGTACGCAATAGAAGTGCTTTTGATATAGATGTGGTAGCTCACGAGATAGGACATCAACTGGGGGCACGGCATACTTTTTCTTATCGCAGAGAATATGGGTCGGGGTCGCAGATGGAACCAGGGAGTGGTACTACTATTATGAGCTACGCAGGAGTTACGCGATATTATGATGTGCAACAGAATGCTGACCCTTATTTTCATCACCGCACTATTTACGACATTACAGATAACCTACAAGGCAAGTCTTGTGCTACCGAAAATTCTACGGGCAACACCCCTCCTGAGATACCCGACTTGAAAAGCTATACTATTCCGTATGGAACTGCCTATTTATTAGAGGGTACTGCTACCGATGCTGATGGCGATGCGTTGCTTTATACGTGGGAAGAAAGCGACAATTATACAGAAACGGGTAATTATTATTTTTCACCTACAATACGTTCAGGAGCTACGGCACGCTCTATGAAACCCTCAGCACAATCATATCGCTATATCCCGCGTTTGGAACGTATAGTAGCGGGTACGCTCACCCAGCAAAAACCTAAAAAAGGAGATGCTTGGGAAACAGTGCTCAACATAGGGCGTACCTTGCATTGGACTTTTATGGTTATCGACCGTCCTTTAGCAAGTAATCAAACAGGAAATACAGCTTATAAAACCATTGATGTGGTAGTGAGTGCAGATGCGGGTCCGTTTAAAGTGAGTTCGCATACCGAGCAAAGCACTTGGTATGTAGGACAAAAAGTAAGTTTGCAGTGGGATGTAGCTAATACTGATAAAGCACCTGTGAACGCCGAAAAAGTTAAAATACTCTTTTCGACTGATGGGGGAGCTACTTTTTCGCATACCTTAGCTACAGGATTACCCAATAACGGGAAAGCTGAAATAAGCGTGCCTGATGCTATTAAAACGCAGCAAGGAAGGTTTATGGTGAAAGCTGAAGAGAACCTATTTTTGGCGGTGAATGCAGGGAATATCATCGTAAAAGAAGATGACGATGTGGATAATGACGGCATACCTTCGCGTATGGATAACTGTCCGACTGTAGCCAACCCTGACCAAGCTGATGCTGATAATGACGGTGTAGGCGATGTTTGTGATGACGATATGGACGGTGATGGGATTTTAAATGTTTTGGATAACTGCCCTACTGTGTCTAACACTACCCAACAAGACACTGACAACGATGGTATAGGAGATGCTTGCGATAACGATATAGATGGAGATGGTTTCTTAAATGACCAAGATAATTGTCCTAATGTATACAATCCAGACCAAGCTGATTTAGACGATGACGGTATAGGCGACGCTTGTGATGACGATGTAGATGGCGACGGAATCCCGAATGCACAAGACCCACAGGTGGATTATGTGCTTATCTCCAACGCTTTTACCCCTAATGGCGATGGGGTGAATGATACTTATGTGATAGCGCGCGCTGAACGATACCCTAATAACAGCCTGTATATATTCAATACCTTAGGGCAATTAGTCTACTCGGCTCACGGGTATAAGAACCAATGGAACGGTAAGAAATCTGATGGTACCTTAGTGCCACAAGGTTCGTATGTAGCTATTTTCAGTATTGACGGCAGTGAAAAGAACAAGAAACAACTTTGGATTTACATTAATTATTAAGAAGAGAAAAACACAGAATCCTATGAAAAAGATATTATTAAGTATGTTGGTAATAGGCACAAGTGCTTTGCACGCACAAGCCACAGACCCTACATACATTTTTTATCAACAACACGAAAACCTAATAAACCCAGCAGCAGTGGGAATGGAGTTTGGACACACTATTTCGGTGGATATACGCAACCAGTGGCGAGGAATGACCGAAGCCCCACAAACGCAAACCCTTTTTACTACGCATCGTTTGAGTGACCGCGTGGGGTTAGGTTTTTCATTGGCAAGCAACAAAGTGTTTATACAGAAACAAGCAGGCATTTACGCTGATTTCTCATATGCAATACCCATTTCGTACAACTCGCGATTGATAGGAGGAATTAAATTTGGCGGTGATTTCTATAATATAGACGGCAGTGATATGACGTATTATAACGGTTTATACAACCAGTATTACCCTAATGGCACACGTATGCACCCTACTTACTATTACGACCCTTATTTGCAAACCATTTCAGGAAAGTTCCAGACTAACTTTGGGGCAGGGCTGTATTATGACCACCCTAACTTTTACGTAGGTTTTTCTATCCCGAATATGCTTGCTACTGATAGGGTACGAATGGATAATGACCAAATGACTTCTTTAGCCGAAACAATGTACTTCTATACCATAGCAGGCTATTACTGGCGTCTTACTCCCGATTTCACTATTAAACCGCGTTTGCAGATGCGCTTAGCCAAAGGCGAATATCCCTCGACCGATATTACAGTAGCAGGAAACTTTTTGGAACGAGCAGAATTAGGGATTACTTATCGCACAGATAAGGCTGTGAATGCTTATGTATTATTTAATATTCCTAATTATTATGTATCTATAGGCTATGGTTTTGAGAGCTATTTTCAAACCCATATGAATTTACAGTCGCGCAACTCTCACGAGTTTTTGGTGCAATTTAAATGGTAAGGCTAAGAGGTGAAAATGAAATAAAGAGTGTTATTGTAATTTAGAATTTAAGTGTTTGAGTTGTTTTTGTTTCTAATTGTTAGTTTATATTGCCTTTACTCAAATATTGGAGCTTTGTAGTTACAATTTGCTCTTATCCTTTATTAGAAGAAATTATTATCAGAATGAAAAGAAGATTACTTATCAGTGTTTTTTTGTTTATCGCAGGAGCACTACAAGCTCAATCTATAGACCCTACGTACATATTTTATCAACAACACCAAAACTTGGTGAATCCAGCTGTGGTAAGTAAGGAAAAGGGACATACTATTTCAGCAGACATTCGTAACCAATGGCGCGGAATGAATGAAGCTCCCCAAACGCAAACCTTTTTTACCACTCACAAGATAACTGACCGCGTGGGCTTAGGGCTTTCAGTAACCAATAATAAAGTATTTATTCAGAAGCAAACGGGTGTTTTTGGGGACTTTTCTTATAGAGTGCCTATAAACGAACATTCTAATATCGTAGGAGGAATTAAGTTTGGAGGAGAGTTTTATAATATTGATATAAGCCAAATACGCACATATAATCACTTGTACAATGTGGGACAGAATGCTACGCGCTACGACCCCTATTTGCAAGATATCTCGGGGAAGTTCCAATTCAACTTTGGGGCTGGAGTTTATTGTGAATTTCGTGACTTTTATGTAGGGCTATCTATCCCCAATATGCTTGCTTCTGATAAAGTGGGTATGGAAAATGATGTAATGACTTCCGTTGCTGAGAATATGTTGTATTATGCAATGGCGGGCTATCATTGGCACATTTCCTCTGATTTTACTCTAAAACCAAGCGTACAAATACGTCTTGCTAAAAAACAAGAAGCCTCAACAAACTTTACTGTAGCTACTGACTATTTAAACCGTGCTGAGGTAGGGCTTACCTATCGCACTGATAAGGCTTTTAGCTCTTATGTGCTCTTCAATATCCCGAATTATTATTTATCAGTGGGATATGGTTTTGAAACCTACTTTCAAACACATCTCAATTTACAATCGCGTAACTCTCACGAGTTTTTGGTACAAGTGAAGTGGTAGTGTGAGCTGCACGAGCAATTATTTTACTGTATATTGTAGCGTAGTATACTGTGCCACCCGAAAACCTCCAAGAGGGTTCTCACGAGAATTCCCTTTGTTCACAATATTACCTATGGGGCGCGTAGGAATAGTAAATGGGCCTTGTCCTTCTGATAGTCTTATAAGCATTTGCACAAATTCTTTGTATTGAGGGTGAATCCGATAAAGTGTTACGTTTACAATATCTCCTTTGTTTAACTTATCATTATTGAGTCCTGTCATTATAAAGAAAAACTTATGGTTAGCAATGTAGTTATCATCTAAGGAGAAGTAATCAATCTTCTTGCTGCTACTTTGTGTCAGCCTTACTAAATAAGCATTGGCTACACCATCACTAATACCGTCAAAGTAGAATTTTAACTCTATTTGGTCACCTAAAAAGCCTCCGTTTTCTTTCTGTACTATTTTGTCAGAAGGTATTATAGGAGCTTCAAGCATTTTGCTCTTAGCAGTATAGGTTTGTCCGTTGAGTTCTATGATAAGTTCATAGTCTTTGCCCAATTCAGGAGTGATACCTGTGGGAAATACATAACGGCTACCGCCTTTTAATGTGGCTACGTTATCAGTGGTAATGGTAGAAGTACCGTCCCATAACGAGAGTTGGTACTCTTGTGTCTGGGTTTGAGTATGTGCTTTGATTTTCACAATGGCGTCATCAATAGCAGGTGAAGGCGTATCGCCAAAATAGGCTTCCGTATAACTGATGTCCACTACAGGATAGGCTTTTGTCTCTCCTTTCTTCCAATCGAGAGATGCATCAATCACTAACTTTTGAGGAGCAGAGTCCAATTTTAAATCTATGACCTCTTCACAAGAAGTTAAAGCTAAAGCACTGAGAAGTATAATATAAATATTTCTTATTTTCATAGTAAATAGAGGTTTAAGTATTAGAAACTAAAATTATAAGTTACACTGGGTATGATACCAAAAATAGAGAGTTTAACGGCTTCATTTTTATGGGTGTCTAAGTTCTCACGGAAGGAAACACTCACAGCATTCTTGCGGTTGTACACGTTGTAAATACCGAAAACCCATTCGCTTTTCCAACGCTTGTTTGGGCGTTGTGGCGTATAGGTAGCCGAAAGATCCAAACGGTGATAAGTAGGCAAGCGGTATTCGTTGCGTTTGCTATAGTCAGGAACGCTCATTCCTAAGTAGTTATAACGTCCTACGGGGTAATTAGTAGGTAAGCCTGATTGAAAGTTAAATACAGCTCCGAATGTCCATTTAGGAGAGAGCTCATAGGTAGCCGTAATCGAAACATCGTGAGGTTTGTCGTAGGGAGCACTATACCAGTCGCCGTAGTTGATACCTATTTCTTCAGAGGTACGTCCTTTAGTTTGCATTTCCGATTTTGAGAGTGTATAAGCTATCCACCCAGTGAGTTTACCGGTGTTTTTACGCAATAACAGTTCCAAACCATAAGCTCTGTTTTCCCCTGTTAGCAATACTTGTTCAATTGCTTCGTTAGCAATGAGGTTCGCACCGTCTATATAGTCTAAGCGATTTTGCACTTTCTTGTAATAAGTTTCAACCTCTATACTGTATTTATCGTCCGAGAAGTTAGAAGCATAACCCAACGCCACTTGGTCAGCTAACTGTGGTTTGATAAACTCATCACTGGGTGCCCATACGTTCAAAGGCGAAGGTGAAGCTGTGTTAGAAATCAAATGTACATATTGAGCCGTGCGTGCATAACTCGCTTTTATTGATTTATTATCGTTGAAAGCATAGCTCATAGTAAAGCGCGGTTCGAAGTTAGAGTACAAATTTATAATACGGTTGCTACCGTAGTACTTCGTCCCAATAGGGGTCGCTTTCTGATAGATTTGTCGGCTAGCGTTAAATACCACAGGGTTATCATCTTTATACACATTTACAGTACGCTTTCCTAAGTGATAAAAATTACTGAAGCGCAAGCCGTATGATACCGTAAGAGCTTTCCCAATTTTCTGTTCGGCATCAGCATAGAATCCCAATTCAGCAGCATATTTATTGTCCAATATTTTTTCTTTAATAGTAGAAGCAGGAGAGGTAGGTACTATTTTACCAGGTTTGAAGGTATAATATAGTCCTTGAAAGCCGTAGGTAAATTTAAACTTCTCTGATACATAGTTTTTGAAATCATATTTTAGGTTAAAATTTTCTATCCCTGATCTCCATATCATATCAAGCAAGTTAAAGTCAAACTTATAGTCGTAATTGCTATAAATAATCGAAAGGTTTGAGAAGAGCTTCTCAGTAAATAAGTGATTCCAACGCAAATTCACTAAAGCATTACCATAAGCATTAGTAAGGTTATTGCTCAGTTTAAAGAAGTCCCTACCAAAGTACCCCGAAAGATACAGTGCATTGTTTGGGTTCAGTTGGTAAGAGAGTTTTGTATTGAGGTCGTAAAAGTACATCGAATTTTCATTGTCGCTCAGTTTGAGGAAGAGATGAGCGTAAGAGGCGCGACCTCCTACTAAAAATGAGGCTTTGTCTTTCACTATAGGACCTTCCGCAAGTAATCGTGAAGAGAGCACCCCTATGCCCCCTGTAGCCCCAAACTTGTTCTTGTTACCCTCTTTCTGATAAATATCCAAAACTGAAGCGATACGTCCGCCATAACGTGCTGGAATTCCTCCTTTGTAGAGTTTCATATCACGTATAGCATCAGCGTTGAAGACACTCAAAAAACCAAAGAGATGTGATGCATTGAAAATCGTTGCTTCATCAAGAAGCACTAAATTCTGGTCAGCAGCACCTCCACGCACGTTAAATCCTGATGATGCTTCGCCTGCGTTGCTCACACCTGGCATCTGCATCAGCGTTTTGATAATATCTACTTCACCCACCAATACAGGCAGTTTCTTCACCGTAGCGATAGGAATAGAAGCTACACTCATTTCAGGCTTGCGTACTGCTGTTTTCTGGGTTGTGGCATTTGCAGTTACGTCTACTCCTGTAAGCTGAATAGCCTCAGGCTTCAGTTTGTAATCTTTGCGGATATTCTTGTCTAGTACTATAGTTTCTTGGTGAGTACCATAGCCTATATACTCAATGGTAATGGTATATTTGCCTTCGGGCAAGGTAATAGAATAGAACCCGTACTCGTTGGTAGAGGTACCCGTGTGCAGTTCTTTGATGATAAAGTTTACCCCTAAGAGCTTTTCGCCGTTAGAAGCATCAGCAATCGAACCACTAAGGGTGTATTTGTGCTGTGCAAAAACAGCAGTTGTAGCTACTAAAAACAATAGTAGCAAACATTTTCTTTTCATATGTTACTGTTTTTATTTTTCGGTACAAAAGTATAAGACAAGATGTTTATAGCACTTATCTATTTCTTTTAATAAGTTATCAATTTTGTGCCTTTTTGAGTGCAAAGGTATAACAATATTGTGGTTTATACAAAAAACTAATCAATGATTAGTGAAATAATAACCAACGCTTGATTGTTTTTTTACTAAACTTACAACTTCAAAAATCTACTAATTTACCAATTAAAAAAATACCTGTCGTGTTACGACTGCTTGTGCGGCTCGCACTTTCTATTCACTCTTCCATACAAAAAAGTCAGCAATTAGCTTTATACTAACTGCTGACTCTTATTTCATCCCCTAATTTTCTCATTAACATTACCACCC
>NZ_KB291536.1:0-15692 GCF_000318315.2 Capnocytophaga sp. oral taxon 324 str. F0483
CAAAAGACGGTGTGAGCCACACGGGCAGATAAAGAAAAAACGAACAAAAAATGGTACGAGCTGCACGAGCAGATAAAGAAAAGACGGACAAAAGACGGTACGAGCTGCACGAACAGATGAACGATAAACAAACCTAAGATATAGGAATTTTCAATTTATACTACTTTTCAGTCGTTGAGATTCTTCGCAAGAGTCGTAGTTGGTGAGTGTAATTGCGCAGTTCACTATTAAAAATACCGATATGATCTAACCGGTCGATGCGCACTTTGCCAAAAGAGTGAATAATCCTGTTGTCGCCTAAGAGAATGCCCACGTGAATGATATTGCCTTCTTCGTCGTCGAAAAAAGCTAAATCACCTGCTTGGCATTCTTCTATAAAACTAAGAGAAACACCACAAGTAGCCTGTTTTTTAGCCGTACGAGGTAGGTGTATGCCGTTGAGTTTGAAAACCATTTGCACCAATCCGGCGGCATCTATCCCAAAGGGAGTTTTGCCTCCTGTTAAGAAAGGCACATTTAAATATTCCAAAGCAGTGGGGATAATGCCTTGATGAGGTATTCTTTGGGTAGATTGTGAAGTTTGTAATAGATGATTGTGAGAAAAGGTAGCACCTTTGGGTATGTGCAGAAAGAGGTTGTCTCCGGTTTTCAAACGGAGCTTTGTAAGCCATCGGTGAGCGTATTTTTCTTTCTTTTTTAGAGATTTTTTGTAGTCCTTATCCGAAATTTCCGTAAACTGACTGTTGGCCACCCAGCCTTCAATATTGTCGAACAGCAAGCGTACAAAGCTCCAATGCTCTTCTTTATCAATTACTTGCAACAACTCTCCGAAGAGTAATTGCGTAATCATCTCAGCCCCCTCAAAGGGCTCTAAACGTACGGGAACAACGCTCAAATGGCATATTCCATAAGGTGTTTCTAATATCTTCATATTCATCACGCCCGCAAAGATAGCAAATAATTAAGTATTAGCAAGAAACTATTCATATTTTTTTTTGTTTTTAAATGCTATTTTGTCTACTTTTGCACTCATAACAATCACATTACTATGGCAGCTTACAAACACCCTATTACCTTAGAAGCCGCTTTAAAAGAAGTAACCGAAGAGCGCTTCTGCAAAGGACATCATTATAAAGATGTTGCCCTCACCGATGCGATGGTAGAGCAGATAGTACAAGTAAAATCCTTAGTAAATATGGGTTTTATCAATACTGATATTACCGATGAAGCACTCAAATACTTGGCTACTTTGCCCAAACTAAAACTCCTTTTCTTAGAAGACAATAAGCAACTCACAGGCGAAGGCTTCAAATACTTTACCTCGAAACCTGTTGCCCACATTTCGTTGGACGGTTGCCCCGTAACCGATGAAATCTTGAAAATTGTCTTGCAAGTGCCTCGTCTGAAGTCTATTTCATTGCGCCGTACCCACATTACTTTCGAGGGGTTAATGGCTGTGGCGCATTATAGCAGAATAAAGTTCTATCTCGATAAGTTTTTCACTGAGGAACAAATAAAAACCTTTGAACAAGCCCAGCGCACGGCGGGAAAGAAGAAACCTACTGCTACCAATGCTGATGATTTGCAAGTAGTTAAACAATTGCTCTTAAACTTTTTCTCGGCGATGACCCAGTGGGAAGAATTCGCTACAAAAAATGATGAAACAGAAGAGGATGACCTTTTGATAGAAGAAAAATGTAAAACGATTTTTAAAAAATATTGCACCGACAAACGCCGCATAGGCTATCGTCCTGAATGGATTAGCTTTTCTATGACAAAAGGCGGGACCTATGGCAATCATCAAATTATAGATAGTGAACCCCTTACCAAGAATAAGATATATATTTACACCCAAGACGAGTTAAACTTTCAGTATCGCTTCCTGATTATCCGAAAAGACGGTATTTGGAAGATTGACGAGTGCCAATGGCGTGACGGAGGCTGGAAAAAATACGGATTATAAAACTCATTTAAATAAATAAGTATGATGACAGATATATCTCAAAAGCTAAAATCTGATATAAAAGTAGAAGATTTGAAACAAGAAAATGGTATTTTGTGCTATATGAATGACTATTTCATTAGTGGAGATAACCAAAAGTATATGAAAATGTACGATTGGATGTCTTTTTTCTATGATTTTGGAGAGAAATGGATAGGAAGACTCAAGTATGGACACGCTATTGATCATCTACGTACCGAGTTGATGAGCCGTTTGGAATGGAAAAACAATATTTCGGTGCTTTATGTTTCCATAGGTACAGGAGCTGACTTGCATTACCTGCCACAAGGGATTGATTTGAAAACGATAGACCTTGTAGGAGTTGATATTTCGATGGGAATGCTCAAAAAGTGCAAGAAAAAAATGCAAAAGAAAACTAATTTAACGCTTGTACAATGCCCCGCTGAAGATCTTCCTTTTGCTGATAATATCTTTGATATTGTTTTTCACATTGGGGGCATTAACTTTTTTAACGACAAAACTCGTGCAATGAGTGAAATGCTTAGAGTGGCTAAAGTGGGAAGCAAATTGCTTATTGCAGATGAAACAGCCGACTTTGTGGAGATCCAATACAAGAAGAGTGTCTTCTCCAAATCCTATTTCGAAGGCAAAACAGTCGATTTGAATGCCATAGAACAATGTATTCCTACTTCAGTGGCTGAAAAGAAAACAGAATTGTTTTGGGATAATAAATTTTATGGTATTACTTTTAGAAAAAGTAACTAAATGAGTTATATTACTTTTAAAAGCAAGCTTATAATATGAAAAAGATATCCTTATTAACCTCCTTATTGGCGCTATTCTCTTGTGAACATTCACCAGAGCAACGAAAAACAGCAGAAGCCCTCCTTTTACAATCCGTGATTGCCTATGAATTATTGTGAAGAAAAGGACGGAGGTGTAGTGTTACGCTATTTTCTCAATTGTTCCGACTTGCACAAACAAAAAGATAACCGTTCTACTTATTTATACGATGAAATAACGCAAAAAGATTCCGAAACACACAGTAAAGAACGCGCTTATTATATAGGATATTACAAAAATAGGCAGCTTATTCGTTATAAAAAAGTATATCGAGGACAAGTGTTAATGGATAAAGAAATACACTAACGCTCTATTTATTCAATAAGTCAATACTTTCCAATATTTTTTCATAAGAAGAGAGTTCTTCTAAAGAGACATCATTTTTAAAGCAGTCCATAAGATAATTGCGCCAGTTATAAGCATTTTCATCAGAGAGATATTCTTTTTTGTTCACAGCAAAAGAATATTTAAAGTCAGTTAAAGCATTCTGGTTTATCTTTTTCTCTTTTACAAGATTATTGATAATTCCGATGACGCTTTTTTCTACATCATTGAAGTGTTTTTCATCAGTTTCACCACTTACGATAAGCACAAAGGTAGGAGTAGGCTCACTATAATACTCCAATTCTACATAAGGAGTGTACACCCAGCCCTTTTTTTCTCGTATTTCAGCAATCACTTCCTTGCGCAAGAGCTCTCGGAGCAGTTTGATAGATAATACACCTTTTAAATTCTTCTGATAACTATCTTTATATACGATATTAAAACTTGTGCGTTTGTTTTGTGTTACTTTTAGTGTCTGGAAAAAAGGTTTTTGTATAGTCTTTTTTACTGAGGCTCCCTCTTGTCTCTTTAAATGAGAAAGAGTCCCGACTAATTCTTTCTTTAGTTTATCTATCTCAAAGCTACCCGTTACTACACATAGAAGCTCATCAGAAGATAAAAAGTGCTTTTGATAATAACTATAAAGCGTATCTAAGTTCATTTTCTGAATATCATCAGTAGTTTTATTGAGCTCAGTAAGCGGATAAGTAGCTCCTTTTATGGCTTCTAATTTAAAAGCCATTTCTTTAAGAGGGTCTGCTTTTTTATCATTCTTTTTACTACTAAGAGATTGTATTTCATCAGCCTTCACCTCTTCAAAGGCTTTATATGCTCGCTCGGGATACCGCAACTTCTGATAGATAAGATTACAAAGCTCCTTGCTTTTATTCACAGGAGCGGTTGCCATTGCCAAGTGCTGATAGCCCTCAGTACCTACTATAAATGTAAGGTTGTTGTGATATAGTAGTTCTTCATAAGCTTCACCTTTCAATGATTCAATACCACCTAAGTGTACATATTGCAAAATGTCTTCATATTGTTTAAATTCCTTTGATGGCAATAGCGAATACCCTCCTTTAAAGAGTAGTGTAACATTTAGTTTCTCATCATTTTCTGTAGGTTTGAGGTAAATAGTAGCTCCATTAGTGAGTTCAATCCTATGTATTCCTATTTCCTTAAAAAAGGTTTCATTTTTAATGTCTTTGGGATGAAAAGGAATCTCTTTTGTGAGTACCTCAGGTATAACAACAGATATTGTTTTTTCTTCCTCTTTGAAAGTGGGAACGGTAGTATCAGGGTGTGCTATTCCATCACTGATAATATGCTTAAAATCCTCGTAAGTATATTCTTTATTATCTGCAGGAGTGTATAGAATGATAGGGTCTTTTAAATTCAGTACGTTTTTGCAAATGTGTTGCCAATGGTGGAGTTGATAGTCTTCTCTCAACTCTTTAATAAGTCTTTCCTTGTCCTTATACTGAGAGATAAAACGCTCTCTAAAAACAAAATTATCAATAAAACTCAGCACCCAATCCTCTGAAGTTCTTTCGGTGGGTATTTTCTCAATAGCAGTAGTTACTTTCTCTAAGGCTTTACCTACTTCTTCTTCTGTGAGTGAGGTTTTTACACCATCAATAATAGCAAATGTTTTTTTGAGGGTTTGCTCTATATCGTCAGAGGTCATCTCTATCTCCAAAAAACTCGTTCTACGCAAATACCAATACTGACTGATACGAATATCTTCTTTATGTGCCCTAAAACGGTTATTAAGAATTTCTAATACTACTTTCGGAAGTTCTATTTCTTTTCTATATTCGTCTATGAACGGGGTACTTACGTACTCTATGGGGTATAACAAAGATAGTTTTGTTCTCTTGCCTTTCTCCTTTTCAACTGAAAACATTTTTTTATTGGGGAAGGAAATAGGTTTAAGATTTCCCACTTCTTCTCCTCGCTGTCCAAGCATTCCAAAGTGTTCTTTTATTGCCTTCTCAGTAGCTTGTGGGTCTATATTTCCTATTACAATAAGCGAGGCATTTTGTGGAGTATACCATTTCTCATAGAAAGAGCGAAGTTTTTTAGGTGTAACTTTAGCTATTTCTACTTTAGTTCCTATGGGAAAGCGCATCAGTTGCTTGTCATAGCCTACCATAATAGGGTTAAGGTCTTTGTAAGGCTTATAGCTGGCAATTTCCTGTGTGATGATTTTGCGCTCTTTCTCCACTGCCTGTGTGGTAATATCCATATAGTATAACCAATCGGATAGTATATGAATAGTCTTAGCTACCTGCTCAGTATTCACGTTCGAAAGGCTTACGCTGTATACAGTTCGGTCATCGGTAGTATACGCATTGATGTTTTCTCCATATTTTGCCCCTAAACTTTCCCAGAATTTTAGCGCGCTATTCTTAGGGTAATGTTTTGAGCCACTGAAAGCCAAATGTTCTAAGAAATGAGCAATACCTTCTTCTCCTTTCTGTTCTTGAAACGATCCTACCCGCAAACACAAACAGAGTTCCACCCTTCCTTTAGGCTGTTCATTAGGCATTATCACGTAACTAAAACCATTGCTAAGGGTTTCCTTTGTAGCATTATTGGGTAATAAAAACTTTTTACCTTGTGAAAAAGTAATTTCACTTACTAAAATAGCCACTACGAGTATAATATATCTTTGCATATTATTTACTAAAAAACTTTGGCAAATATAAAAAATATCTGCCAAAGCTCCTTAATTTATTATAAAAATTTACTGCAACTATCTATTTGAATGTTACTTTCTCACTTACAAAGCCATTTCTCATTTGCCCTAATAGTTTCGTGTTCTTCACAACGATTTCATAGCTTCCAGCTTTCTTTACAGTCAGCACACCTGTGTTGCTGTCGTATTGATAAGCTCTGTTATCGGTATCTTTTAGGGTTACTTCGGTTTGTACACCGTGAGTAGGCTCTTGGCTAATGGCAAAAGTTACTTGGTTATTAGTAACTCTGCCTATCTTAAACGCACGTTGCTTTACATAACTACACGCTTTTGAACTACTACCAGCTCCTGATAACGAAAAGTCAAGCGAAGGAAATGCTTTTTTAAGGGCATAAATAGCATCTGGATGCAATGCGTTATTTTCGCATTCTATGAGATTTATTTTAGCCGAAATGTTTTCTTGTCCATCGGTGTCGATGCTTGAAAGTGCGTTCCAATTTGCTAATAAACGTTCTAATTTAGCAAGTCCAGCAATTTTAAGATAGGAAAGAGCGCTTGGTGCAGTTGCTTTGGTCTCTCCTTTCTTATACCCATTAATATTTACTAAAGTAAGTTCTTTATAAGGTGATAAATCAACAGCAGTAAGCCCTTCGTTACCTTGCAAACTCAACATCGAGACATTGGCAGGAAGTTTGAAAGGAGTGCTACCTTTTAGTTCATTGTTGTTAAGATGGAGTTTGGTAACTTTGTTAAGAGAAGAAGCTTCAATATTTGCAATCTTATTTCCTGCGAGGTCAAGCGTTTTGAGTTCGCTTAACCCTTGAAGGGTGATGTTATTAAAATTACCATTCTGAATCATTAGCGAAGTAAGTTTTGGGCAAGCGGTAACGGATGCCTTAGTAACTGAAGAAATTTTGCTGATATTAATGTCGGTTAAGTTAGGCAATCCTTCCACACTAAGATTTTTCGCAGAGTCAGCAGTAAGTTTTTTAAGTGCCAATGAGGTCAATTTAGGATATGTAGTGGCATTAAAATCCAAATTCTTCATTGGAGCGTCCTCAATATTCAGTTCGGTCACATTTGCATTGTTCAGCAAATTGAGCTCTTTAAGTGTTTTTTCAGCACTCACCTGAATATTACTTGCCCCAATATTATTTAGAGTAACATTCACTAAATTCTCACAGTAATAATAACTACTTATGGCAAAATAATCCTCATCGTTAGTGGTTTTAAGGCTTGGGAAATCGGTTAAGGAAAGAGTTTCTAAGCCTTTCAAGTTACGAATAGTGATTTTTTCCAAAGGAGAAGTCTTTTGGGTATCTTTTCCTTTGAGAATAATACTCTTTAAAGACGGAATACTACCATCAATATACACAGTAGAAAGTTCAGGAGCAGTAAGTTCCACTTTTTCTAACTTTGTAAAGGCATTATTTACATCAAAAAAGTCCAATTTGGTTATACCTTTGCCTCCACCTTTTGTGCCACCGAGCTCAGAAACAAAATAAGTGTCTTTACCATTAGCAGTTTCTTTTTTCCAGATGACCCCCAAATGTTCTTTTTTCCATTGCGAAGGGTCATCAGTTTTAAAGTCCTCTTCAAAGCCATTCATTTTAGCTATTTTGCGGAGGAATTTCACATCATCAGCACTACAGCTTGTCACGCTTTTAGGATCATCATAAATGGGAGTGGCAGGCGTAAGCTCTGTCCAAGGCACAGAGGGCTTGGGTTCGTCTGGGGTAGGTGTTTCGCTGTCGTCGTTCTTCTGACAGCCGATTGCCAAGCTCATTGCAAGGGCAATCATCGTGTAATTACGAATGTAACTCATTTTTAGTTTTGTTTATAATTAATTTTAAAGTGTTTTTATTTAATTTATTGGGCTATATACTCTATTTTTACGATAATGTAGTCCCCACCATATTCGTGAGAGATTAGAAATTCAAACGACATCTTCTTTTCCGTAAAGTTAATGCTTCCTGTTGAAGCTTTCCAAGCTCCTTTTTCGTATTTATCACTTAAAATATTGGTAGTATTTAGATAATAAATAGGGTTAGGACCTCCCGCTTGCCCATTATTCTCTATCGCAATGGGATTTCCTTCATCTACTAACTTTTTAAACCTATCATAAGCAGAATAAGTGAATTGAAAAGGTACCATATCTGTTAAATCATCGTATAAATCCTTTGTCTTATGGATAAATTCTATTTGGCTAACCCCATTAGTAGGACTCCCTATCTTGATATTGTCCAAAGTAACCCCAAAAGTCTCTTTGCTATCCTTATTCCAATTAATCAAAGGCATTATAGCTTTTGCCACAGGTGACGCGGGAAAAAATTCGGTATCCTCAACGGTATTTTTTCTAAGCAAGAATAGCCAAAATTCTGTCAATCCCATTGGATTATCAGTCATTTTCAGTACAGGACTATCAGAAGTAGCCAAAGCACTAAGCGTGATAAGAGTACTTCCGTTAATTTCTCTTGTAAATTCCTTCACAAATGGTTCTGCATTACCACCAGCAGGACTAAAAATAGTACCTGTTACTTTTACTTTACCCATAAAGGGGTACAAATCTATTCCTTTTGCCTTATAAGCGTTTAGCAATTGGCGTTGGGCAGGGGTGAGATTCATTACTACTGCTGAAGGTTTTACAACTATAGCCAAATCTTCTTGTGCTATAAGCCCTGTTATGGGTTCAAAAGTAACTTTAAGGCGTTGTTCTTCGGTTATGCTTGCATTTGCTTTAAGAGTGAGGGTAAAAGTAGCCTCACGCGCCTCTTTGGCAATGATAATAGGATTAGCAGAAAGGCTTACAAGGTCGGAGGTTTGACCTTGTGCATCTACCACTTTCAGATGAATGGCCGTATCAGCATTCACTTTGGTTGTTAGTGAAAATTTAGCTTCAATTTTTTGATTAGCTTCTCCTAATGTAAGCACTTTATCACCTTTGGCAGTGATATACACACGGTTTTCACCGCTGTACTGAGGAGCAGAGTCGTCGTTCTTAGAGCAACTCACAATGTTCAGGGCAATAAACATACCCATTGCTAATTTACTAATAAATTTCATATATAATACTCATTAAATGTTTCTTATTTGTATGTCAAATATTTTTATCTTAACCGTTTAACATTATTACTTTTTCCACTTTATCTCTATATTATCTTCGCTCGTTCTTTATTTTTTCTTGTGGCTCATACCGTTCATTGTTCGTCTTTTGTTCGTCTTTCCTATAAGGTTCGTATAGGTTCTCCTAACTCTACCATTAATCTAAGCTTTAATAAACTAGCCCTATTTTTCATTTCACCAAAAAATGCTCGTCGTGCTACGACTGGTTTACACCTTCTCCAACATTCCATCCTTTATTTTGTAAAATAGCAGTGTTGTAACGCTTTTCAGAGGCAGGAATAGGAAGTGTCCAGCGCGGATCGGTCGCCTCAATGGTGTAGTTTGTACCTGCCGTAGTGGTACGCACAATAGGACGATGATTGCGCTTGAGGTCAAAAAAGCGGATGGGCTCTCCTACAAACTCTTTTTGCTTTTCAGAGAGCAAAAGGGTAAGCAGAGTGTCGGTGTCAGTAGCTGCTGGGGCAAGTGTATTGGCATTCCGAGCGGTTAAAAGGACATTCAGCAAGGCAAATGCACTGTTTTTGTCGCCTTGCTTGAGGTAGGCTTCAGCAAGTAGGAACACCAATTCTGACGGGCGTGTCCACGTGTAATACTGCACTTGTTCACGTGCCTTCACTTGCTTGCGATACTTGCCCAAGAGGCGATTGTTAGCATTGTGGGGAGCTACTATCGTATAGACATCAGTTCGTACATCGGTTGTAGTGTATGAAATAGTGCTTGCCACAAGCAAGTAATCACCTATGTTTTCATTGTATTCCAATTTCATATACGGTGAAACACTAACGTTGCGTGTATCTAAGGCAAAAAGACGCAAAGCAGAAGCATTAGCTGACCAAATATTAGCTACGGGCAAGGTGGTGATGCTTGTTTTGTATTTTTCGTAAAGCGGAAGCGCAAGCGCAATGGCTTTGACATTGTCCTGAGTCCACAAAGCCAACTCCGCCCTGATAAGTTGCGCTACCTCTGGGGTGATATAGTACGTATTGGTATCTTGCTCTGCCGAAATGGTGAGCAATTGCTCAATCACGTTCACCGATTGAGAAAAAGTAAGCCTGTTTTGCTCTTTGGTAAGGTTAAATTTGTCTTTTATCAAAATTCCATAGGGTTCGCTATTGGTTGTAGTATAAGCAGGAGAAAATATTTTCAGCAATTCAAAATAACAAAGAGCTTTGAGATAGATAGCACGTTGCTTGATAAGCCTCAATTGCCTACTTTCGGCATCGGTGAGGGGCGAAACATTAGGCAAACGCTCCAAAAGTACATTGCATTGGGCAATGGTAGCATAAAGAGACTTCCATATGCTCTCAGAATGATTAATAAGTTCACGCCCTACCCATTCGTAAGTGTTTTTGAGCTCTACTTCACGCGGAAGGTAGCTACTTGGTATCATATCATCGCTTCTTGCGACCCACGTAAGGGCATCGTTATAGGGAGCAAAGGACGTGTAAGCCGCTGCAAGCGAACGTTCAGCGGTAACCACCGAGGTAATAGCATCGGGGTCACTCACTTCGTCTTCTGGCGGAAGGTCTAAAGAACAACTCATAATAGCTAAACTAATGGCCAAAAAAAGAAATATTCTGTATATAAGCATAATATTCAATTTAAAAAGATAAGTGAAGGTTCAAGGTAATAGTAGGAGGTAGCGGATTTACAATATTATTTGTCTCAGGGTCACTCTCTTTGTATTGACTCCATACCGCAATATTGGTAGCTGTAACTCCCAAAGTAGCGTGACGTATTTTCCCAATAGAAGCTAAGTCTTCTTGACTGAACTGATAACGCACAGATAGATTCGTAAAGCGTAAGAAGTCGGTCTTCATTAAAGTCTTGTTGTTAGGCTGACTAAGGTTCTCAATGGCACTCGACGAGTAGAAAGGGGTGTGATATCTCTTGTTCTCATCGCCTACTCGCCACCACATATCGGTAAGCTGGGCTTTGGCAGCATTGAAGCGTGCCGAATCCAAGTCGCGAATATACTTATTGCTATAATTGCGCACCCCGCCAAGTGTATAATAGAAGTCAGTAGATAGTTGCCATTGTTTATAGTTCACATAAAAGTTGAAACCTCCGCTAATAGGTGGAGTTGATTGCCCTAAGTAGATAAAATCTTCCCCTCGCAAGGTGGTAGTGGCATTCACTTGTCTACCATCAGCTGTGATAAACTCAGGCAATCCTGTAATAGGATTAATGCCAGTAGAGTTCAGCCCGTAAAGTGCCTCGGTAGATTTGCCTACCTGATATTCAGGGAGCTTCTGATCGGCACTGGTGTAAATACGGTCTCTTCCGTATAGGTCAATCACCTTATTTTCGTTATACGAAAGGTTCCCGCCCCAGCTCACATTCCAATCGGAAGAGGTAAAAATAGGCTGATTGATACTCACTTCTATTCCTTTATTCTCCAAGACACCTATGTTTTGCATCTGTACTTCAAAGCCAGAAGAAGAAGGAATAGGAATGGTAAGCAAAGCATCTTTGGTCGTGCGCTCGTATACTGAGAATTGCAAATTAGTTTTGAAAATAGTAGCCGAAAGTCCAATATCGGTAATAAGGTTTTGTTCAGCTCTCAAATCTTTATTGGGGAGTGCTGTAATATTCATTATACGCGTGTCGGCATAGCTTTCGGGTAGATATTTAAAGGTGGCTGTTATCAGTGAAGGTGATATAGCCTGCGCATTGGCAGTGTGTCCATAAGAACCTCGTATATCTAATTGTGATAGCCACCCTACTTCTTTTAAGAAAGCGTACTCTTTAATATTAACACTTACTCCTAATGCCCAAGCACTGTTCCAACGTTTTTCTCTGGGCAATATCGATGAGGCATCAAGTTTATAAGTACCAAAAAGATTGTAGGTACTATTGTAAGTATACCCAATGAGCCCTCCAAACCCCAGATTCCGATCTGTTTGTTTACGCCCTCCCACAGTAGGTTTCCCCGCTCCTGTAAGCGAGTTGTCAATTGCCGCTACCGAGCGTATTTTGCCGTACAATCCGTGCCCTACTACCGATAGATTATCGGTGATAGAAGTATAGTTGTCGGCATTAGCACCCAGGGTAAGCTCGTGTTTGCCAAAAGTTTTCTCGTAGTTAATACGCATATTAGCTGTAATATTGGTAAGTGTATTTTTAGCTTGGTATAAAGTCCCTAAGGCATTGCGCGCTCTCCCAGAGTTTCTTTCAGAAAAGGCAGTCTCAGGAGTTATTTGCAAATCATCTGTCAAAGAATAATCTAAACCTGCCACAGCCGATAACTCTAATTCAGGACGTATTTTCCAATTGAAACTCAATGAAGTCCCTATGTTTTTAGTAATGTTTTCCCTGCTAAACTGATTGAATAGATCGCTATAACTTCTGTTAGGATAGGAATATAGTCGTTTGGAATTTTTACTCTCGTAAGGGTTCAATTGGTAAATCAAATCCTCTATTGAAAAGTTAGCACCATTTGGAGTACTCACCTTTGCATAAGAACCATTAATTGATAGAGTAGCAACCGCATTTTCCGATAAGGCTTGATCTATTGCTAAACGAGAAGAAATGCGGGATAGTCCATTCCCTTTTATCTGTCCGTCTTGTTGCAGATATCCTAACGAGAAAAAATAAGAGGTCTTTTCATTGCCATTTTGGAAACTGAGATCGTGTTTTTGGTATACTTGTAAGTTAGTGAGCTCCTTATGCCAATCGGTATTGATGGCACGTAAAGAGTCTAATTTTTGTCTTCCTTCAGTTAAACGTGCTTGCAACTCAGGGGTACCTCCGTATTTCCTATTGATGTATTCTTCACTGTACAGATAGCCTGGTGTACCTTCATTCTTCAATAAACGCTCTAATTCTAATTTCTCTGCACTGTTCATCAGTTGTGCTTTCAGGGGTGATGCAAAGGTAAATCCCGTTTGTAAGTGATAACTCAATACTTTTTCCCCTCCGTGTTTAGAGGTTATTTCTATCACCCCATTCGATGCTTTAATACCGTATAGAGCTGTAGCTACTGCATCTTTTAGCACTTTCATCTCTTTGATATCTTCAGGATTGAGATAATAAAAGGTCTCTGCCGAAATCATTTTTCCGTCCAATATAAACAGTGGCTGGTTAGCTTCGTCTCCTTTACGTAACGAAGAATTTCCACGTATGCGAATTTCGGGAGTCGCTCCCACTTCACCCCTGTTAATAATGCGTAACCCTGGTGCTTTGCCCTGCAATGCCAATGCCAATGAAGGAACAGGAATATTTTTAACTTCTTGCATCGCTATAGCTTCTACATTTCCCGTTTTAGCACGTACATCTATTTCGTTGATGTTTTGCTTAGCAGTTACCTGTACTCCTTCAAGCATCAACATATCTTCCTGCATCGTGATAAAAAACTCAGCACTCCCCTGAAAGGTACGTTTTACTGTTTTCATTCCTATATAGCTAAAAACAAGCTCACCCTTCTGGTGTAAGGTTTGAAGTGAAAAAGCACCGTTTATATCAGTAGCCATTCCTTTAGCTGTATTGTTAATACGTACCGTTACTCCGCTAATAGGAGTCCCTTCCTTATCTTTAACAACACCTTTAAGAGTGATAGTATTTTGAGCTATCACGTCGCCAAAAAGAATAATAGTAAAGATGAACCATAAAATAAATTTCATTTCACATACCATATTTTGAGAGTGCAAAGATAGTATTTTTATTTTATCTAAATAACAATTGATGAATAATTTTATTAAAGAGAAGGATTATTTTTATGTGATAATAATCAAATCTGTTTATAACCAGTGGTTTAATTAGTGAATAATTAAATGATAATGCTATGAGAAAAAAAGAGTTTGCTAAACTGCAATATAAAAGCCATAACAAACAATTGTTTGTTATGGCTTTTTTGTAGAAAGTCTATTTGTTAAAAGTTATTTCTTAATGGCAGCTTTTTCAGCTTTTGCAGCATCTTGTGCGGCTTTCATTGCAGCACGTGATACTCTCACCTGGCAAACCACAGTATTATCTGGGTGCATAATCTTGTATTTATCTTGTGCTAATTTAGTAACGTATAGCTTGTTACCCATTTCTAAGCCCGAAATATCTACAGGAACAAAATCAGGTAAATTGTCAGGAAGAGCTTTTACTTTTAGTTTGCGGTTCACAATACGCAAAGTACCCCCTGCCATAATACCTGGTGAAGTCCCCTCAATTTGAATTGGCACTTCAATAGTGATTTCTTTGTCTTTGTGAAGCTGATAAAAATCGATGTGGATAATTTTATCAGATACAGGGTCAAACTGAATGTCTTGCAGAATGGCGTTATAGGTTTTACCATTCAATTCAATCGCAGCGGTGTATACGTTAGGAGTGTACACGATGTTTTTGAATGCTAATTCAGGTGCTGAAAAATGCAGAACATTGTCTCCCCCGTATAGTACGCAAGGAACCTGTCCAGCATTACGTAAGGCTTTGCTCGCAGCTTTGCCCACGCTTTCTCTTTGAGATCCTTTGATTGTAATTGATTTCATTTATTTATAAATAATTATTAAGTTACTTGTTCTTAGGCGTTAGGTTTTGTTAGATATTAAACATCAATTCTTACCTTTTCTTTTTACCTTTCACCTTGCTACATTATAAATTTAGAACTGATAGGCTCGTTGTGGTGTACGCGATGCATTACATCAGCAAAAAGATCAGCACAACTCAGTACTTTTATTTTGCTAGAAGGCTGCTTTAGTGGAATCGAATCAGTCACGATAAGCTCTTCTAAAGCCGAATTCTCTATGTGCTCATATGCGTTTCCGCTCAGTATAGGGTGAGTAGCTACTGCTCTTACACTTATAGCTCCTCTGTCCTTCATCAGTTGGGCAGCTTTCACCAAAGTACCTGCCGTGTCTACCATATCGTCTACCAATACTACGTTTTTACCTTCTACTTCACCTATGAGCTCCATTGTTTCAATCACATTGGCTTGTTTGCGCTGTTTATAGCAAATCACCACATCACATTTCAAGAACTTAGAATAAGCATAAGCCCTTTTAGAGCCTCCCATATCGGGCGAAGCAATACACAAATTGTCTAAGTGCAACCCCTGTAAATAAGGTAAGAAAATGCTTGAAGCAAAAAGATGGTCTACAGGGCGCTCAAAGAATCCTTGAATTTGGTCGGCGTGCAAGTCCATCGTCATAATACGAGTAGCACCTGCCGCTTGCAAAAGATTAGCCACCAATTTTGCCCCTATTGGCACTCTGGGTTTATCTTTCCTATCTTGGCGAGCCCACCCAAAGTAAGGCATTACTGCTGTGATGTGCCTTGCCGAAGCGCGTTTGGCAGCGTCTATCATTAGTAAAAGCTCCATCAAGTTATCCGAATTAGGGAAAGTAGAGCATATTAAGAAAACGCGTGCCCCTCTAATCGATTCTTCATAAGAGGGCTGAAATTCACCATCACTATAATAAGAAAGTTTAACTTCACCGAGCTGAGTACCGTATTTTTGCGCAATTTTCTCAGCCAGCTCTATGCTTTTAGAGCAAGCAAAGATTTTTGAATTAGGGGTGGTTTCACTAAACATTTTTATCAGTAAGTGTATTAAGGTATAAAAACTTCTAACTTTTCAGGGTGCAAAGGTACGAATATTAATTGTATTTGCAAGTATCTTGATGTGTTTTTTTATTTTATGAGCCAAAACATACCTCGCTTTACCTTTTTGTTTATCTCTTTGTTGCACCAATTACACTCTCCCACTACTTTTGTCATTTCTCATTTGTCACTCGTCATTTCTTCCTTTTTCCG
>NZ_KB291536.1:15712-22014 GCF_000318315.2 Capnocytophaga sp. oral taxon 324 str. F0483
CATTTGTCACTCGTCATTTCTTCCTTTTTCCGTCATACTCCCTCCTAGTGCCTACGGACTAAGGTCTATCGCCTATTTCTCTTTCTTTCGCCTCGAAACCCCATTTTTAACATTTTTAGCGTTGTTGTATTACACTATTAATCAATTATTTGTATACCCTTTCTATACCAATCTTCCAAGATTCGTATAAGCTTCCTATAAGCTCTCTATAAGCTAACTACATTCATCCTCATACCCTTTTTCCTTCAAAATCCCTCTCAGTCTACTTCTGATATTTTTCGTTTTCCTCCGAAGTCTAAACCCCTTCTCTGAGTCTCTCCGAAATTCTCCAACTAATTTCCACATTTCCTAATTTTCTAATTTCCTCATTTTCTAATTTTCACATTTTCTAATTTCCTAATTAATAACCCACTGCTCGCATAGTACTCCCCCTTATATCAAACTCAGAAAGTAAGCCCTAAACTAAATTGATGAAAAGTATTCACTTTTTGACTCGCAAATACTCCTATTTCACTGTTAAACCCTACAAAATAGCTTAATGAAGGCGAAAGTTTGTGATGGTATTGCAAACTCACCTCAAAACGCTGTCGATCCGAAGCAAGAAAGCGGGCATTATGCAAAAGCATTGTGCTGAGCTCAGCTTCATTGCGGTCATTGCGCAATAGATAATTCTCGTGTAATACTTTCCGATACCGATACTGCACGCCTGTTACCCCTATACTCTTCTCCCCTAAGGGTGCTACAACACTTATCGTCATTCCAACATTCATATAATCAAAATACTGAAAACTCCTCGCCAAAGTATAATCCTCACGATAGGTTTCATAACTCACATAAGGCATTATACGATACTGCACAGCATTGTCGAAACCAAAAAGCACACCTAACTGATATTGCTCGCATTTAAGGGTATAGTTTTTGTTCTTCGCAATAACCTCCGTCCAATTGTTATTGCGCCCCGAGAGGATAGGCTCTACGCCCTTTTTACTTTGCTGATAATATCCTAATTTAAATCCGTAGTGATAGTGAGCACGACGGAACAATTTGGTAAGTTCTGTATTGAGTACCCTATTGGTCAGGGTTACTGCAACAATCCCATTGTCATCAGTCATATACTTCTCAATCGTCAGTTGATGGTAATCCCCTGTGAGAAAAAAGTCGTCCGCCCTGCTGATAGCCATTCCTCCACCATAACCATAACCTTCGTAAAAAGCCCTTAGTTTATTGCCTTTCAGCAAATGGTTGTAATACCCCAAGCCATTGAGGTGGTACACCGTAGGCAACCCTAATTCGTTAAAGAACCTCAGTTCGTTTGATTGGGTATATTTCACAAAAGTGCCATAAACACCCATCTTCCACTGCATTACCTTCCACATAAAACCCGATCGCAATTGCAATTGCGAAGTAATATCCTTAGGACGCGGGTCTTTATCCCTACTTGCTAATTCAGCTTGGTAATTCAAGGAGATGCCCCAATGCAGGCATTGCCATTGTTTGGCAAAACCACCCGTAAAGGCGTATTGTTCGCTGTGCAAATCTCCCCCTATGGCATCAGCAGTGAAGTAAGGATACAGCAACTCACCATCTAACGACTCGTTCCAGCGAATGTGCTTTAGGGTTCGATTTATATACGACGCATCACCCCAAAGCGTACGCGTGCTGTCATAAGGAAAATAAGAGTTCGCCTTTACTGAGAAAGCAGTATGACCTTCAGGATACTGTTGGGCATACGCCTGCTTATCGCTTCCCTCGTAAGTTGTTTGCACCGACGAAAAGCGATATTTTCCCCAATCTGTCATTGCTGCCGGATTCTGAAAGTAAGTGTTGTAAATGCGTTGAGCACTTTGTTGCTCTTTCAGTTTCAGCAGGAGAGTATCAATAGTATCTTGCCCCCAAGCAATCATCTCGCAGAGAAAAAATAAAAATAATATGTTGAGTGGACGATGTGTCAATTCTAATTCATTGATTTGTCAATAAAAAATGCTACAAACTTTGCCAAAGTTTAACTTTGGCAAAGTTAAATCTGCAAAAGCAATATTTCACTCTTCACTTTTCACTTTTTAAGTGTAGGTGTAGTGAGGATTTCGAAATCTTCAGTAGAGTTGTTAGTATCTTTAAAGATAGGCTTACCATTGTTTTCAGAAAGAACCTTGCGGCGTACAGATTTGCCATAACGGGTTTTGTCTCCCTCATCTTTAGTTACATAAGTATAGCCTGAATCCAAAGAAGTATCGGTCACCAACCATTCGAAACCTTTTTCAGTACTTAGATTTACGGCATCTACTATCCACTCATTAGGAATTTTCAACGTACTTCCTGTCTTTTTAACTATTTTGCCTTTAACATTAACTTCATATTCATAGTCATATCTAAGCGTAGAAGTAGCAGTACCTTCTGGGAAACGCGCTATCACATAGCTTCTATTACCTCGATTATTGAATATGAGAATACCATACAAATTGATGTTATTGGTAACAGTAGGGCTATCTATATCTTTTACTCTTGGAGGATAATAATTCTCAAAGTTAGCTTTGCTCAAATCTAAAGAATTAGGATTGTTTTCTTTATGGTTAATTCCTTGTTCAGCAATAACAATAGAAGCACCTGGTTGCACGGGATATTGAGTGCCTGTACCAGGTATTTGCACCATACCTTCTACTGCAAAGGCCTCTTTCATTATATTGGGAGTGTAATCTCTTTTGGTTACCGTTAAAAACTTAGAATCTGCTAATACCAAACCATCGGCGTAAAGCACCTTATCGGTATTGTTATAAAGTTTGATATACTGGTCACCAAAGTATTGTTTTCCTTCAGGAGTTAAAGTGCCAACAAAAAAGATTTCTTCTATAATAAAGTCATTACCTTTAGCTTTGATAGATAAAGGTACTTTAAAGGAGCTATCGCTAAGCACATCTATTTTGCTAACGAAAGCACTGAGTTCACCTGCTACGGTCTTGCCATCAAGGGTATAAGTAGCAGTGGTGGCAATGCGCAGTTCATAGCTCCCCATCAAAAGAGGAAGGGTTAATTCATTTTGAGAAAGATTGGTAAAAATACGTTCTACTTTCTCATTCTTGTTGAGTTCTGTAAGAGTAAGGGTGAGCGTACCATACCGAACATTGGTTACCTTATCAGGATTTTGTAGCTGAAGGGTAAGATTGCGTGTTGTAACAATGGTGTTGATATTATCATCATCCTTCTTACAAGCGTTTAAGAGCACTAAAGTAAGTGCTAAAGCTAAAAGTTGTTTTAAATGTCTCATAATATGTTAATTTATTAATTTGCTAGTTTACTAATTTGCTAATTTACTCTTCCCTAAAGAAATGTTCATCTCCATTCCAAAATAGGGGTTGATAAGTCCACGACGGTTGATGTATTGTCTGTTCACACGGTAGTCCTCGTAAAAGTTGAACAGATTGTTTACATATATCGAAAGGGTAAAGTATTTATAGAATTCTTTTGATATTTTTAGATGTATGTTCATTGATAGTGGAGTTCTATCACTGAGACTTATAGTTGTAGGGCGTATGAGCCATTGCAATACGGGGTCACTCGCTTCTGTCCCTGTATATGGGTGACGCACGCCATCTTCACTGATGTAGTGAGTGGGCACACGACTAAGAGATGGACTGCTGTTGATAACATACCAAGTGAGGTCGCAACGCACAGAGGTGATGAGATGCAGTTCAGGAAGGTAAGTGTCGGCTACGAGACTGGTTTGTAACTGTTCACAGTCGTACTTCTCCATTTCAGGATATACTCCCAGATTGTAATATTTGCGGTTGTTGATGACATCTTTATCGGCAGGACGATATACAGGTAATGAGTTGTAATACAAGCTGTTAAACCACGCACCACTAAGGGTAAAGCGAGTGTTGAGCAATTGTAGGCGTTTGCTACTGTACTGAAATTCCACCCCTTGTTTATCGATAGCTGAGCCATTGCTCTCCATATCTGAGAGTATCAGGGCGTCTTGCACAGTATAGGGCAGGTTTTCTACCAAAGGAGGGGCAGTAATTGCATTGTGATTGAGCCCTGTAGCATCGTATTTTTTATAGAATACCTTGTGATAATCGCTCATCTTTCGAAAACCCGATTGCATACGCTCGTCGAAATAGGTGATAAACAGCGAATGGTGGTCGTATTCCAAGCCAAGGCGCACTTCGGCTTTGCTGTTCACCGCGGGCATAATGCTGTAGTTCACTTGCGGGAAAATATACGTTTTATAGTGCAATTGGCGGTATGCCCTTTGGTTGTGATAGTAATTTAGCTGAACAAAATCTTCGTATTTTTCTTGAGGGTAGAGCATCTCTTGAGTAGGGAGTTTGCTGTGTTTTCCCCAACCACCTGTAAGACTGATACTGAGAGCTTTTTGGTTAGTAAATTCAATTTTAGGGAAAGTAACTTTCATATTCACACGTGGGTCGAAACACACCTTGTTATGCAATGTGTAGCGTGAATCGAGTCCTAAAAGGGTGTTGGCACGCAAACCGGCACGCAAGAAGAAATCGGTATGCCAAAAGGTTTTTTCTAACTGTTCTTCAACATAAAAAGACATATCCTGCATCGCGGGAATACTCTTGAAAGCACGCGGACGTGTAGTCATTTCGGGTGAAGGTGGGTGCGCCAAATCGTATACCTGACCCAGACCGTTGTTTTTGTTGTAGTTGTAAGTAAGCCCTATAAGAAACTCGTTAAGGAATCCTGCAAAACGTTTATAACCTCCTGCTGCAAAGTCGGTATAAAGGTGTAGCGGTTTGCCATCTATGAGCAAGTGCGACACATAGTTAGGGTCGGAAAATGCGCCATAAAATTCACCTGCTTCTGTGTTTGTGAAGACAGGGCGCGCATTGGTGATTTGCACCCATTTGTCTTGTTCAATACGGTCAAAACTCTGCGAGTAACTAGTTTTGAGTACCAATGTTTTGAAGAATGTTTTGTGGAGTTCCCAACTCAGCCCATTGGCGATACGGATATTGTTGTAAGTAGATTGATAAGCATCATAGCGATCAAAACCTACATCGGGGTCGCGTTTTTCCTTGTCGATAGTGCCCGTATAGTCGATGCTGAAATTCCACGTAAGCGGATTTTCGGTATTAAAGTGTTTTTCGGCACGAGCCGAAGCAGTGTAACGTTTGTAGTTTTCAAAGCTGTTACGTGGGTCGGGTTGGGAATCTAAATAATCCAAACTGAAGTTGAGTTTGAGACGATTTTCAGTAAGTTCAAAGCCTTTGCCTATATAGAAAAGTTTGCTAAACCCATCGGCTTTGGCACGCGCCCTAAGGGGAGTATAGCCTTTTTGGCGGTGAATTGTTACTACTCCACTGCTGATGTCACCAAATTTCACCGATGGAATACCACGTATAATCTCCACTGTTTCAATATCATCGGTAGCAATGGTGCGCATATCTACCCCTGAGCGGGTAGTGTTGCGCTTCTCATCGGCGTAATTCGATTGAGGGGTGATAATCATTCCGGTACCTACTGTAGATTGCATATTGTTATTCACATCTAAGGGAACACCATCAATATTGAAGCCTACGCCTAAAGAGGAAATACTATAGTCGTCCATAGGCGTTCCTGTTTGCCTGAGAGTGAGCGTATTGGCATAGTTCAGTGAGGGAGTCGTAACTTGCCGACCAGGGAGCAAACTCACCAAATCGGCAAAGCTGGACGGCTGAAGGTGTCGCATAGCTTTGCGATCGATAAGCGAAGTAGAGGTAGCAGCAGGAAGTTCTTTGGCAGTTACTACCACTTCTTCTAACTGAATAGGCTGTGTAGTATCAGAAATAGTAGTAGGAGAAACAGTGGTGAGAGTTGCAGTTTGAGCGTGAAGAGTTGAGCAAAAAATAGGAAAAGCAATGAGTACCAAAGAGATGAACCTTTGGTATCGTAATGATTGTGTATATTTCTTTTTACTTTTCATTCTTCACTAAATAGGACTGCAAAGGTAGTACTTTTTTGAATTATATAAAACAAATCTAAATAATATTAATGTCAAACTTATAAAAATACTTAATTTAACATCTGTTAAATATAACAGAATACTATTTTTTCAATCGCTTTTGCATCACTATATTACCTCTCGTCGAATACATTTAACCCTTGCACCTCTTACTATCCTCTTCCTTCCATATCTTTTAAAGTTTTCCCGAAACCTCCAATAAGTCACTTTTGCATTTATTAAATTCCAAATTTCCTAACTCTCAAATTGACTAATTCTCTAATTTACCCTTCCTTTTCTTTCGTCTCGAAACCCTGTTTTTGGCATTTTTAGTGCTGTTGTATGATATTATGAATCA
>NZ_KB291536.1:22034-28636 GCF_000318315.2 Capnocytophaga sp. oral taxon 324 str. F0483
TTCCTATAAGCTTTCTATAAGCTAAGCATACCCATTTTACCTCTTATCTTTTATCTTTTACCTGAATCACCTCTTCCGTTCCTCTTCGTTATCTTTCTGCTTCCTTATCTCTTTTCTAAGACAATCCGAGAACTCCGATTATATCTTTTTGTACAACAAAAAAAATAAAAATATTTCAGTTTTTCTTTGGTAGTTAGAAAAATATTCTTACCTTTGCCCCGATTAATAGAATAGTACTGTATGAAACTGTATACTTTTCAAATAATGATGATGTGTTGTACCTTCGCTGTGAGCGGTGCAAGGATCGTTATTTCTTGAAAGTATCAGTATATATATTTTAGTAAACGAAATAACAACACCCCACTGCTCATAATAGGTAGTGGGGCTATTTTTTTATAATAATGACAAAAGTAAATTGCACCGAGAGTTTCATTATCGAACTCTATCAAGAAAGTAAAAATATCAAACATCACGTAAGCAAACAGCGTATTAACGCCTTTGTAGAAGAACTCTTTCAGTTCTTATTTCTCATAGATGAGCGTACTTGTCTCTCTAAAGTGAATATAGAAGCACGCTATGAGGAATTGCGTTATGATTTTATCAGTATTGTAGATGATTTTCTGCAAAACGAACCTCAGAAAGAGCAACTAACTGATTATTACGATTGTATTTTGCCCACTATTTATGCTCAATTAAAACAAGATGCTCAGTATTTTATTGATAGTGACCCAGCAGCTACCTCTCTGAGAGAAGTACAAGTTACCTATCCTGGTTTCTTTGCTATTATGGTATATCGTATTGCTCACGAACTATGGACGCGCGAAGTACCACTCTTGCCCCGTATACTCACCGAATACGCCCATAGCAAAACAGGTATCGACATTCACCCAGGAGCAACCATTGGCGTCCCTTTTATGATAGACCACGGTACGGCTATCGTTATTGGTGAAACTACGGTTATAGGTAACCACGTAAAAGTATACCAAGGGGTTACCTTAGGGGCACTCTCAGTATCGGTAGATAAGGCTCATACCAAGCGTCATCCCACTATTCAAGACAATGTGGTAATTTATTCAGGTGCCACAATCTTAGGAGGTGAAACCGTAATAGGTCACGATAGTGTTATTGGCGGGAACGTATGGCTTACCCATAGTATAGAACCTTTTACCAAAGTTTTCCACAAGAGTCAAATCATAGTAAAAGACAACGAAGTGTATGAAGAACCTATTAATTTTGTAATTTAGTCTTTAAACATTAGTTCCTAATACCAATTCACTAATCATTAACCACTAACTATTAACAAACACGTAACTAATAAATAATTATATAATGTTGTACAAAAATGTTTTAGAACTTATCGGGCGTACTCCCGAAGTGAAAATTAATCGATTGTTTGGTAAAGATGCCAACGTATTTATCAAGTTAGAACGCTTGAACCCAGGCGGTAGTATTAAAGACCGTATCGCACTCGCAATGATTGAAGATGCTGAAAACAAAGGTATCCTCAATAAAAATACTGTGATTGTAGAGCCTACCTCAGGTAATACAGGGGTTGGACTTGCCTTAGTAGCTGCTGTAAAAGGTTATAAGCTCATTGTGGTAATGCCTGAATCTATGAGTATAGAACGCCGTAAACTGGTATCGGCTTATGGAGCTGAGGTTGTATTAACTCCAAAAGAAAAAGGAACAGGAGGTGCCATTGCCAAAGCCCTCGAAATAGCCGAAGGTAAACCTAACTATTGGGTGCCTCAACAGTTCGAGAACCCTGCTAACCCTGAGGTACACGAGCGCACTACTGCTCAAGAAATCTTGCAATCCTTCCCCGATGGCTTTGATTATTTTGTAACAGGAGTTGGTACTGGTGGACATATTTCTGGGGTATCCAAAGTGCTTAAACAACACTTCCCTCATCTTAAAACCATAGCCGTAGAACCTGAACTATCACCCGTGCTCAGTGGAGGGGCAGCTGGTCCTCACCCTCTACAAGGGATAGGTGCTGGTTTTGTACCAAAGAATTATGATGCTAAGCTTGTAGATGATATTCTGTTAATAAGTAAAGATGAGGCTTTTGAATATGCCCGCAAGTTAGCGAAAGAAGAAGGTATTTTAGCTGGTATTTCTACGGGAGCTTCTTTGGCAGCCGTAGCCAAAGTACTCAAAAAAGACCCTAAGGCACGTGTCCTTACCGTAAACTATGATACAGGCGAACGCTATTGGTCAGTAGAAGGACTCTTCTAATATATAGAAAAAAGAGGCTACCCGATTAGGATAGCCTCTTTTAGTTTTATAATGTTTCTTTTAGCCATTTGAAGAACGTTCTCTGCCATAGGAGTCCATTCTGAGGTTGTAATACCCAGTGGTTCTCATCAGGAAAATAAAGTAACTCACTCTTGATGCCTCTCAGTTGAGCTGCTGTAAAAGCTTGGAATCCCTGTTCTTCGGGTACTCGGTAGTCCTTCCCTCCGTGAATGATGAGAATAGGGGTGTCCCATTCTGTAATCTTCTCTATAGGATTAAACTCTTTATACGATTTTTGTGCTACAGCGTTCTTTTTATCCCAATAAGCACCTCCTATTTCGTTATTGTTGAAGAAGAGCTCTTCGGTAGTGCCATACATACTTTGTAAGTTGAATACTCCGCAATGGGCAATAAACGTCTTGAAACGTTTTTGGTGAATACCTGCTAAGTAGTAGATTGAATATCCTCCGTAGCTGGCTCCTATAGCTCCCAATCGTTCTTTGTCTACATAAGGTTCCTTAGCAATATCATCAATAGCCGATAGGTAATCGCGCATCGGTTGTCCGCCCCAATCTCCGCTAATTTCCGCATTCCATTTTACTCCAAAACCTGGTAATCCTCTGCGGTTGGGAGCTATCACTATATAACCTTGTGAAGCCATTACTTGGAAGTTCCAACGGAAACTGTAAAATTGGCTTACAACAGATTGTGGTCCTCCTTGGCAGTAGAGTAGGGTAGGGTACTTCTTGTTAGGGTCAAAGTTGGGTGGGTAAATTACCCAAGCGTGCATTCTCTTGCCGTCAGTAGTTTTGATGATACGCTCCTTAATAGGACATTCAGCAATCCCTTTGTATAGCTCATCATTAAAATGTGAAAGCTGTGATAGTGTTATGCGTCCTTTTTTCTCTTTTAAATTGATAGTATACAGTTCAGCTGCGTGGTTCATATCCGTGCGCATCACAACCAATTGGTCGCCTGCTTGTCCTACTATACCATTCACATCAAATACGCCTTGTGTGAGTTGTCTTGGAGTAGTATCTTTACTAAAAGGAGCTACTACAAATACTTGCTCTGTTCCTTGGGTAGCCGCAATTAGGTATATTTGCTTCCCATCATTGCTCCATCGGTAACTGAAAACAGTATTATCCCAGTTAGCTGTAAGGTTAATGCGCTTGCCGTCCTTCAATATATAAAGGTCGTTTTTATCAGCTTCATTACCATCGTGTGCCATACTGAGCCACGCAAGAACGCCTTCTTTGTTATACTGAGGGTTAGTGTCATACCCCATCATTCCTTCGGTGAGGTTTGTTGTTTTTTTCGAGATGAGGTCGTACTCATAGATATCAGTATTAGTGCTCAGTACATAATCAGTGCCTACTTTGGCTTTGGTAACATAAAGTACCTTTTTACCGTCGAAACTCCATATATAATCCTCATCACCTCCAAAAGGCAACTGCGGACAGTAATAGGGCAGTCCTTCCATTATATCAGTTTGCTTACCATTACTATCTTCTATCATTACGTGATTGTAACTACCTTCATTCCACGTGTCCCAATGGCGATGGTCTAAGCTACTGTACAGCTTTCCTGATGATTTTTCTAAGTCGGTATAGAAGTCTTTCCCTAAAACCGACTTTAATTTTACTTCCTTATGAGTGAGTTTTAGGCTTTTATCGGTATTGTATTTAGCCGTGAGTTTTTCTACCTCTTCTTTGCTTATAGGAATAGGTACACCTCCTTTTACGGCAAGTTTATAGTATTCTTTGTTAAAAGTATTTTCCTTTATATTTGGAGTACTCACACTCACCAATACATATTGCTGGTCGGGGGTAATACCTATACCATTCACGCGATGTAGTTCCCATAGTTTTTCGGGGGTGAGAGGTTGTTGTGCTTGTATGCTATTAAATGCCATAACCGAAGCTAAAATAATAAGATGTTTTTTCATTCCTTAACAAATAAGGCAACAAGCCTTCCTAATAGTTTTACAATAAATTGGTAACTCTCTACCAAAAACGCTCTGATTTCTTTTAATACAAAAGCAATTCCTGATTTGATAACAGGTTTTACCCGATTGTAAATAAATGATAACCATACGCACACGGCTATAAAGGCAGGCGCTCCTAATACCACTTGATAAGGTTTTAACTGCCCTCCGAAGTGCTGTATAAGCCCGTGTGAGGTAATACTACCGTATATGATAAAGCAGTGTATAACGTAAATCGATAGGGTGTTTTGCCCAATAGTTTTAATCAGTTGTGAAGTAATCACATTGCGCATTAGGGCAAAAAAACCAAATACAAGCAATACATTCCCCAAACGCAAATAAGCAAAGTCCTGCATTAATCGCTCAAAAAATGGCGAATGGTTGATATAGAACAATTGTTCTATCATAAAGTGAAAACCCCACAACAAGAATGCTCCTACGCTTAGAAATAGCAGAATAGCATTGCGGTATAAGTGAGGGTGATTTTTGTATCGCTGAAATAGATACCCCATAAACCCTCCAAACGACACATAGCCAAACCAAGGAAAAATAGGAAAGAAACTACCGTGTACACGAGTCAGATAATTAGCAATCGGCAAGGGTAGTGAATCAAAGCGCAAATCCTTGTAAAAAGGCTCAAAAGTGAACGCCAGTAGGGTAGTGGTGAGCAATATCGTAGGCATTACCCACGACTTGCGGTTATATGAAAGTAAGTAAGTAGCGATGAGCAACAAGAGCGAAAGCCCAATACAGTGCAGTACATCTACACTTTGGAAACTCATACGCAAGAAGTAAGCAATACCGATGAGCATCAGTCCACGCCTAATACCTTTCTTCACGCGAGGGTTATTCCAGCCTACTTTTGTAGCATCACTTTCTTTTACCAATAAAAAAGTGAAGATAAACCCCGAAACAGTGAAGAACACAGGAGCGGTAATACCAGTGCAGTAGTGCCATAGCCAGTATATAAAGTTATTTTCGTCGCGGTAGCGGTCAGCAAGTAGTCCATTTATAAAGTGCCCTTGTAGCATCATACAGATAGCAAAGGCGCGAATCACATCTATGAAGTCAAGTCTGAATTTCTTTATTTTTTCCATAATCTTAATATCATAAAGAGAGTGCAAAGGTACAAAATAAATAACAATTAGCAAGTAATAGTTAAGAACTAACTAAGGAAAACGTACGAAATTCAATGAGTAAAGAAGTGTGGCTTACGTCATTATGAATTAAACAAAAATTGAGGATTTTCTTTGTGTGAAAGGTTTTAGCAACGTATTTTAGGTAGCTTGCTACCGATTTTTTTTAAATTTTGAAACTGATTTGCTTCAATTTCTGTTTCTTCTTTTTAAAAGGAAATTTTATGTGTTTGACTTAATAGCATCAACAAGTAACTAGTAATGTTAGCTCTTTTATAATAAAAGAACTTTGCCAAAGTTTCAATAGCTTGTTGTGCTACAACCTTTGGCAAAGTTTTATTACTGATAATCAGTTGTTTTTATCTATTGAGAGGGAGCAACCACTAAAGAGGCATTGGGCGTTCTTTCTTCTTCACAGCCCCTACTATAGCCGAGATAATAACACCTCCAATGGCAGAGCCCAATATCGATGAAAAGAATGTCCATACCACAGAAGGCTTGCTTTGAAGTGTTTTTTCACGGAGCTCTTCCATTTGTTCTTCACTGAAATTAGAGGTAAAAGCACTCATTTTTTCCATTGTAACCTCTACTACTTTTTCATAATAGTTAGGGTCAATAACAGTAGTGTAGATTACACTGTAAATAGCAGCGATTACCCCTCCCACGAGAGCGGTTACTATCCCCACTTTAATAGCTTCACCTACAGTTAAGAAACCGTCGTTAGCCGTTTTGTACTGCTGAACAGCCATCACGATAAAAACTACACAGATAGCTAAATTCAATAGCCAAGTGATAGCACCTATCAAAAAACTTCCAGTGTACAAAAGGTTTGTTACGTACAGCAATACGCTTAAAACTACACAAGCAACCCCTAATAAAATACCGTTTCTAAGTGCAATACTTAGGAAATTTACATTTTTTGTTTCCATAAACATTGAATATTTAAGTTAATGCCACAAAAGTAGAAAAAATATTAATACATACAATAAAAAAAATAATTTTTTCTTCTTTTTTTCTCACCCCGGAAATCCCCTTGTATAAATCATTTCTTATAAACACCAGTTCTACAACAAATTATCTTCTGCTCTCAATCTTATCTTCGCTTTAGTGTTATGAACTTTGCCAAGATTTAACTTTGGCAGAGTAGAAGTCCTCTCAATAACCTTCTTTTTATCTCTGTTTTAACGTTAACTTACCTTCGCCTTTCCTTCGTTCATTGTTCGTCTTTTGTTCGTCTTTTC
>NZ_KB291536.1:28656-39505 GCF_000318315.2 Capnocytophaga sp. oral taxon 324 str. F0483
ATTGTTCGTCTTTTGTTCGTCTTTTCTCTATCTGACCGTGCAGCTCGCACCGTCTTTTATTCATTGTAGACCCACTGTAGAGCCACTGTAGAGCCACTGAAAAGCCTCTCATTGTTCAACTATCTTATAAGCTTTCTATAATCCTCTCCCAATTTCACCATTCACCATTAATCATTAACCATTTTTTTATCTTTTACTTCTTAAAAATATAGATTTTTCTTATTATAGTTGTACATTTAAAAAAAAGTCGTACTTTTGTCGGTTAATAAATGTCTTTTTTACGCACTAAAATACTCAAAATGAAGTCAAACAAAGTAACTCTTAAAGTTATTGTGAGCTATGTATTGCTCATCTGCGTGTCTATTGTAGCAGGATATGTAGTTTATAAAGAAATACAAAAACTCTCACACCAAGAAGAAATTAACCAGCAAGACAGAAATAAAATTATCCAAATTAGCAAGATACTCACCCTGATGAACGATACCGAAAGCGCAGGAAGGGTCGCTATACGTACCGATGATAGAGAAGCGCTTCAAGTTTTCTTAGAAAAGAATGTTACTTTACAGAATGAGGTACTAAAATTTCGTCGTGATATTACTTCCGAAAGACAGCTCTTAACCCTCGATACTATTACTTCTTTGCTAAATCTTAAAAGTGAAAACTTGCAGGAGTTAAAAGCTTTTCAAGAAAGCGACAGTACTTCTATCATTATTCGCAGTGCCATCAGTAAGCTCTCAAGTTTGGAACCTTATTTAGGTTATGAAGTATATAACAAAACCTATTCCCGACGTAAAAATAGAGAATATACCCCTGTTCCCGCTACTGATATTGCCTCTATTTTAAAGAAATATAAGAACATCAAGATTCCAAAAACGTTCAAAAATACCAAATTCGATAAGGTAGTAATGGAAACGCTTACCTTGCTCAATAAGGTAAATGAAGATACGCAAGAGTCTAAAAGCCAAATTAATGAACGAATGCAAAGCCTTTGGCAAAACGATGTGCGTTTATCTCAAAAACTTGACGACCTACTACATAATTTTGAAGAAGAGGTATTGGCTAATTCACAAAAGCTAAGTCAAGAGCGTCGAGCTATTTTTGAGAATAGTAAAAACCTATTGATGTTAGCTTTTTTGGTAGCTTTGGGCATTATTGCCATTTCTTCTATTGTGATTATCAATGATTTTGTTACCTCTCAACGTTATCGTCGTAAACTCGAAACCGCTAACCGGAAATCGTATAACCTACTGAAAAACCGTGAGCAACTCATTTCTATGGTAAGCCACGATTTGCGTACTCCATTGAGTTCTATTGTGGGATATTCCGAATTGCTTAGCAAACTGAAAATCTCCGATAAGGGTAAGAATTATCTTTCACATATCAAGTATTCATCAGAATATATATCTAAATTAGTAGATGAACTATTAGATTATACTCGTATCGAGGCAGGAAAAATATCTGTTGAAAAAGTTCCTTTCAATACCGCCGAAATTATTGATGAGGTAGCCAATAATGTGAAGTCAGCTTATAAAACTAAGGAAATAAACCTTACCTTCACTTTTTCCGAAACGGTAAATAATCTAAACTTTTCAAGTGATGCTTATCGTGTGAAGCAGATATTGTATAACCTCATTTCTAATGCCTTTAAGTTTACCGAACGTGGCAACGTACACATACAAGCCGATGCACGTCCGTTAAGCAACGATGTGTATGAAATAGGCATTGCCGTTACCGATACAGGTATTGGTATAAAGAAAGAACAGCAACAACACATCTTTGATGAGTTTACTCAAGCCAACGATGAGATTTCTAAGCGTTATGGAGGTTCTGGTTTAGGCTTGCATATCTCTCAAAAATTGGCGCATTTACTCAGAGGTAAGATATATTTAGAGAGTAACGAAGGCAAGGGCAGTACCTTTACCTTACGCTTCTTAGCCGAAAAAGTAGTAGAGCGTACCAAAGCACCTCAAATTATAACCTCAAACAAGCCCGCCAATAAGATTACAATTATAGTAATTGATGACGATTTCTCTATCCTTAGTCTCATTGAAGAACTGTTAAAGCAGAAAAATATTAACGCTATTACGTTTAACAATGGTAGAGATGCGTTTACTCAAATGACTAACCATAATTTCGACTTGGTAATTACCGATATACAATTGCCCGAAATGAATGGCTTCCACTTTGTAACGCTCTTCAATGAACAGTATAAGAACAACCCGCTTCCTGTATTAGCCATTACAGGCAGACGCGACGTGCCCGAAAGTTTTTATATGAAGAGTGGCTTCTCTGGTATCCTTCCTAAACCGTTTACTCCTGAGCAGTTTTATGAGAAACTAAAAGTCTTTTTCCCTAAGCTCGACACCAAAGTAGAACAAAAGACAATTATCTTAACCGATAATGCTTCCACAGGAGGATATACTCCTGAGGTATTGGAGAACTTTATGGGAGATGATATAGAAGGTATTGTTAATATTTATCAACATTTCTTAGCCGAAACAGATACTAACTTGGAAAGCTTAAAAATCTATGTTGATAATAAGGATTACAAAGGTATTAAGGCAATAGCTCATAAAATGACTAGTATGTTTGCACAGATAAATGCCAAGCGTGAATCCGAAATACTTATCTACTTAAATAAGGTAACTAATGAAAGCATTTCAGATTTACATTCTCAAATTCATAAGTTAGAACAGCTGTTTAACAATGAATGTAAACCAGCTATTGAAAGTTATTTAAAGAAAATAATACAATAAGTTAAATATAATAAGTAATAATATTTTAGAATTAAAAACCCACCATACTATGATTAAAGAATCTGAACTTATCTTGAATCCCGATGGTAGTATTTACCATATCAATTTGCGACCTGAACAAGTCGCCGATACTGTTATTTTAGTAGGTGACCCTAACCGTGTGCCTCGTGTGAGTGCTTATTTTGACAATATAGAATTTAGCAGCCAAAAACGCGAATTCTGCACCCATACAGGTACTTATAAAGGTAAACGCCTCACCGTGATTTCTACCGGTATAGGTCCTGATAATATCGACATTGTTATCAACGAACTCGATGCCCTTGCCAACATTGATTTGAACACCCGTAAGCCCAAAGAGCAGCTCACATCGCTCAATATAGTGCGTTTCGGTACCTCGGGCTCTCTACAAGCTGATATACCCGTAGATAGTTTTGTGCTATCTTCTCACGGATTGGGTATGGACAATATGTTCCATTCGTATAAAGATAGTCCTAAGGTACGTGAACTCGCTATGGAAGAGGCTTTTATTGTTCATACAGGTTGGAATCCTCTCAAAGGTCGCCCTTATATCATTGCTTGCGGACAAGAACTCAAAAAACGCCTCCTCACCGATAGAGTATTTGAAGGTATTACAGGTACTGCTCCAGGTTTTTACGGTCCTCAAGGACGCGTATTGCGCTTGCCAGTGCAAGACCCTGACCTCAACGACAAGCTCCATAGCTTCAATCACAATGGTCATCGTATGACGAACCTCGAAATGGAAACCTCTGCTATCTATGGGCTCTCTAAACTCTTAGGACACCAAGCTGTTTCACTCAATGCTATCATTGCCAACCGCCCTACAGGTACTTTCACTAAGGATACTAAAAAAGTAGTAGAAGACTTGATAGTATATGGTTTAGAACAATTGGCAAAATAGTCGCTATATAAAAAGTGAATATGACGCCCCTCACAGGTCAAGAACTCCACAATTTAGCGATGAACATTGTAGGTGAAGCCTTGCAAAAGGAACTACAATGGGAATTCCTATTGGTAAATAGTGAACTCAAACGCGACCCTCAGTTTGTATGCGTAGACAAGAACAACCAAAAGTACTTCATCATTGTGCGGGCTGTCCCTTATGGCGACGACCCTACCAAATATGATATCGTATTTATGGAAGTGGTGCGCAAACACGCCGAAAAACACAACGCTCGCACTTTCTATGCAGGTGTAGGGCTTAGCAATGTAACAGATGAAACCCTCCCTCTATATAAAGATGAACCTTATAAACTCAACTTTCAAGGGCTTATCGAAATTTGCTAATTGATAAATTATTCGTATTTTTGCCACTCAAAATAAACTAAGTAACTAATGAAAATAGATGAATCATTGAACGTACATAGTAGCTTACTACAACTCATTGGCAATACACCTCTATTGGAATTGCACAAAATTACCAAAGGTCTCAAAGGGCGTTATTTTGCTAAACTTGAGGCTTTTAATGCAGGTCATTCCGCTAAAGACAGAGTAGCCAAGTATATCGTTGAAGACGCCGAACGCAAAGGGCTTCTCAAACCGGGATATACTATTGTAGAAACCAGTTCGGGTAACACAGGCTACAGTTTAGCAATGATAAGTGCTCTAAGAGGCTACCGCTGTATCATTGCTATTAGCGATAAATCTTCTCACGACAAGGTAGAAATGCTCCAAGCCTTAGGAGCAGAGGTGCATTTGTGCCCTGCAAATGTTGCTCCCGATGACCCTCGTTCTTATTACGAGGTAGCCAAACGTATACACAGCGAAATCCCCGATTCAATTTACATCAATCAGTATTTCAATCCACTAAACCCAGAATCTCATTACCAGACAGGGCGTGAGATATGGGAACAAACACAAGGCGAGATTACTCACGTGGTGGTATGTAGTGGAACAGGCGGTACCATTTCAGGTATTGCTCACTACCTAAAAGAGCAAAACCCAAGAGTGCAAGTACTGGGGGTAGATGCCTATGGCTCAGCTATCAAAAAATATCACGAAACCCGAGTGTTTGACCCTGCTGAAGTATATCCATACAAAATAGAAGGAATAGGTAAAAACCTAATTCCTACTGCTACTGATTTTGATGTTATTGATGAGTTCATCAAAGTAACTGATAAAGATGCCGCGCTCACCGCTCGTGAATTGGCACGTACAGAAGGACTTTTTATGGGTTACACTAGTGGAGCTGCTATGCAAGCCGTAAAACAATATGCCGAGGCAGGTAAGTTTGATGAAAACAGCATTGTAGTTGCCCTTCTCGCCGATCACGGTTCGCGCTATATGAACAAAATCTATAGCGACGACTGGATGAAAAAACAAGGATTTATTGACTAACAATTATCAATTAACAAAATAAGATAAAGAACGAATGAAAGATTTATTTGAGCATATTTATGCAAATAAAGGAAGTATAGGGCGCTGGTCTGACCACGCCGAGGGGTATTATGTATTCCCTAAATTGGAAGGGGAATTAGGCCCTCATATGAAATTTCAAGGAAAAGAAATCCTCAACTGGAGTATCAACGACTATTTAGGGCTTGCCAATCACCCTGAAGTCCGCAAAGTAGATGCCGAAGCAGCTGCCGAGTATGGTGCAGCTTACCCTATGGGGGCTCGTATGATGAGCGGGCATACTACTATGCACGAAGAACTCGAAAAACGTTTAGCCAAATTTGTACACAAAGAAGCATCTTATTTGCTCAACTTCGGTTACCAAGGAATGGTGTCTATTATCGATGCTTTGGTTACCAAAAACGATGTGATTGTATACGATGTTGATGCACACGCTTGTATCATCGATGGGGTACGCTTGCACTTTGGTAAACGCTATACCTATCAACACAACGATATGGAGAGTTTTGAGAAAAACTTAGAGCGTGCGGCTAAATTAGCTGAAACTACAGGAGGCGGTATCTTGGTGATTTCAGAAGGTGTTTTCGGGATGCGTGGCGAACAAGGCAAACTTAAAGAAATCGTAGCCCTTAAAAAGAAATATCCTTTCCGTCTTTTGGTAGACGATGCGCACGGTTTTGGTACCTTAGGCCCTCGTGGAGAAGGAACAGGAGTTCACCAAGGTGTACAAGATGAAATTGATGTTTATTTTTCTACTTTTGCTAAATCAATGGCAGGTATTGGAGCTTTCGTTGCTGGAAATGCTAAAGTAGTGGACTACCTCAAATACAATCTCCGCTCTCAAATGTTTGCTAAATCACTTCCGATGATTTATGTAAAAGGCGCTTTGAAACGTTTGGAAATGATGGAAACAATGCCCGAACTACAACAAAAGTTATGGGATAACGTAAATCGTTTGCAAAACGGACTTAAAGAACGTGGTTTTAATATCGGTAATACCAATACTTGCGTAACGCCTGTATTCTTGCACGGTAGTATTCCTGAGGCAATGGCTATGGTAAACGATCTACGCGAGCACTACGGTATTTTTCTTTCTATTGTAGTTTATCCTGTGATTCCAAAAGGAATGATACTCTTGCGTATTATCCCTACCGCTTCACATAGTAAAGAAGATATCGACCGTACTTTGGAAGCATTCTCAGCGATTCGTGAGAAACTCGAAACAGGCGTATACCGCGCTATGAATGCTGAACTTACTAAAGAAATGGGAGATATGTAATTCAGCTAACAATAATGATAAACTGAATATTTTATATAAAAATACTTTGCCAAAGTGAGATAGCTTACTATGCTACGACCAACTTTGGCAAAGTTTTTGTGTATACCCACCTTGTTAAATTATTAATTGTCCATTGTTAATTGTCATTCCTACATATAATGAAATTGAAAATATAGAAGCTATCATAAAGGCTGTATTTGCCCAAAGTGATAAGTTTCACATTCTTATTGTAGACGACAATTCTCCTGATGGTACTGCCGATAAGGTACGCGAATTACAAAATATTTACCCTAACCGACTTTTTTTAGAGGTACGCACAGAGAAAAAAGGCTTAGGAACAGCTTATATTCACGGCTTTCAGTGGGCATTAGCACGCGATTATGAATATATTTTTGAGATGGATGCCGATTTCTCTCATAACCCCACTGACCTCTTACGACTTTATGAGGCTTGTCAGCAAGGTGCTGATGTTGCGATTGGGTCGCGTTATGTAAAAGGTGTGAATGTAGTGAATTGGCCTTTGCAACGCATCTTGTTGTCCTATGGGGCTTCTATCTATGTGAGGGTGATTACAGGAATGAAAATCAAAGACCCTACTGCTGGCTTTGTGTGTTACCACCGAAGGGTATTAGAGAGCATCGACCTGAATACTATCCGATTTGTGGGCTATGCCTTTCAAATAGAGATGAAGTATCGCGCTTACCTCAAGAAGTTTAAAATTACAGAAGTACCTATCATCTTTACCGATAGAATTAAAGGAAAATCAAAAATGAATAAAAGCATTATCCGTGAAGCTATCTTTGGCGTTATCGGAATGCGATTTAAAAAATAAATCAGATAAAGAATTATGGAATTTATAAGAAAAAGACTCAAAAGCTTACAATATGTATTTCAAGGTTTGTTTTATTTAATAAAGAATGAACCCCCAGTGATGGTACACATTGTCATCTCTTTAGTATGGGTGATTTTAGGCTTTTGTTTCGGCATTACTACCAATGAGTGGATTGTACAACTGTTGTGTATCGCTATAGTACTGTCAGTTGAAGGTCTCAATACAGCCGTTGAGAAACTCTGCGACTTCATTCACCCAGATCATCATAAAACTATTGGGATTATCAAAGATGTAGCTGCAGGGAGTGTAGGTTTTGCAGTGATACCAGTTACTATTGTGCTAGGTATTATCTACTATCCTTATGTAACGGAGCTTTTTTAATTTTTACTATGAAAGATATAGTAAAAGGGTATTTAGCAGCTTTTATTTCAGCGGTTACTTATGGTATGATTCCGCTGTTTATGATTCCTATCAAGCAGCAAGGTTTTTCAGTAGATGCAGCACTTTTCTATCGCTTTATTACAGCGAGTCTTTTTATTATGCTTTATCTTTTCTACCGAAAAGAAACACTGCGCATTACTTCTCGTGAAGTATTTGTCTTCCTCATTTTAGGATTGTTGTACGCCCTTTCAGCTGAGTTTCTCTTTCTTGCCTACGATTTGCTCTCTCCAGGCATTGCTTCTACTATATTTTTTATGTATCCACTAATAGTAGCACTTGTCTTGGGGCTTTTCTTCAAAGAACATATTACTCTTCCTACGATTTTAGCACTTTTTATTGTATTAATAGGTGTTTTCTTACTCAGTGTAAAAGATGTAACAAACTTTTCAATCAACTATGTAGGGGCAGGAGTATCATTACTTGGGGCAGTTTCGTATGCACTCTATATGCTCATTGTCAATAAGTCTAAAATATCGGCTTCAGGAATAAAAGTATCGTTTTATTCTACCTTATTTTCTTCAGTTTATTTTCTTGTAAAACTATGGGTTATAGGTACACCTCTTCCTATCCCCGAGGTAAAGATGAGTTTACTACTCACAAGTTTCGGTATAGTAACTACCTTATTTTCTATCATCACCCTTATTTATGCTATCAGAATGATAGGTTCTACTCCTACGGCTATTATTGGGGTAATGGAACCCATTGTAGCAGTAGCTATTAGTATTTGGATATTTCAACAAGAAAGTCTTACAACAAATCTTATTATAGGAGTGCTACTCATTATCATTGCAGTAATGATAGATATCTTAAAAAGAAAAAAGTAGAGTTACATTGTATCTCTACTTTTATAATATTCTTATTTTACTTCAGTACCATTAGTAATTCCATCGGTATTAGGATTGATGAAGGTGTATTTGCCTTCGGAATTTTCTACCATTAGTATCATTCCTTGGCTTTCTACACCGCGTAGTTTGCGTGGAGTAAGGTTTACCAATACGGTTACCTTTTTACCTATAATCTCTTCAGGAGCAAAACTTTGGGCTATACCGGAAACGATAGTACGTTTATCAAAACCTGTATCTACTTTTAAAACGAGAAGTTTATCTGCCTTAGGCATCTTTTCAGCTTCCAAGATAGTACCAATGCGAATATCCATCTTTGCAAAATCATCATAACTGATAAGTTCTTTTTGTGGAGCTACTTCAGTTTCAGCATTGGCTTGCGTTTCTTGCTTATTAGCTAATTTGGTATTCTCTAAACGCTGTAATTGCTTTTCGATAGCGGCATCTTCAATTTTTTCGAAAAGAAGTTCCGCAGTACCAATGCGATGTCCTGCTTTTAGCAATTCGGTGGCGTTTGTTTTTAGGTTCTCCCAAGTGATAGATCCCAATTGCAACATACGTTTGAGTTTCTCGGAAGTGAAAGGCAAGAAAGGTTCGCTGGCAACTGCCAAAGCTGTTGCAATTTGTAAAGCTATGTACATTACAGTCTTTACACGCTCTGGGTCAGTTTTGATGAGTTTCCAGGGTTCTTCATCAGCTAAATATTTATTGCCTAAGCGTGCCATATTCATCAACTCTTGTTGGGCTTCGCGAAAACGGTAACGTTCTAATGATTGTTCTATCTTATCGGTAAGTTCTGTGATTTGACGAAGAGTTTCAGTATCTACGTTATTATAAGTATCTGCTTGTGGCACAACTCCTTCATAATATTTCTGTGTTAGCACCACCACTCTATTGATGAAATTTCCCAAGATAGCCACAAGTTCGTTGTTGTTACGCGCTTGGAAGTCTTTCCAAGTAAAGTCGTTGTCTTTGGTTTCGGGAGCGTTGGCGGTAAGAACATAACGCAATACATCTTGCTGATTAGGAAAATCTTGCAAATACTCGTGTAACCACACAGCCCAGTTTTTGGAGGTAGAGAGTTTGTTGCCTTCTAAGTTTAGGAACTCATTTGCAGGCACATTTGCAGGCAGTATAAAGCTACCTTCAGCCTTGAGCATCGCTGGGAAGATAATGCAATGGAATACGATATTGTCTTTCCCAATGAAATGCACCAATTGGGTATCACTGTCTTGCCAATAAGGACGCCAGTCTTTGCCTTCGCGTTCAGCCCACTCTTTAGTAGAAGAGATATAACCGATAGGCGCATCGAACCACACGTAGAGTACTTTGCCTTCAGCGCCTTCTACGGGTACGGGAATTCCCCAATCGAGGTCGCGGGTTACAGCACGCGGTTTGAGTTCATCGTCGAGCCAACTTTTTACTTGCCCATGTACATTGGGTTTCCAATCGGATTTGTGACCTTCTAATATCCATTTTTCCAAAAACTCTTGGTAGCGATTGAGGGGCAAAAACCAGTGTTTGGTAGCTTTTAACGTAGGTTTGCTTCCTGTGATTGATGATTTAGGGTCGATGAGGTCGGTAGCGTTGAGTGAACTACCACAACGCTCGCATTGATCGCCGTAAGCCTCTGGGTTACCACATTTCGGGCAAGTACCAATCACAAAGCGGTCGGCAAGGAATTGGTGTGCCTCTTCGTCGTAGAGTTGTTCTGATATTTCTTCGATAAAATCACCTTGTTCATACAGTTTTTTGAAGAAATCGGAAGCTGTTTGGTGATGGATAGGGGCAGAAGTACGCGAATAGTTGTCGAATGAAATGCCAAAATCAGCAAACGATTGCTTGATAATCGCGTGGTATTTATCGATAATAGCCTGTGGGGTAGTACCTTCTTTTTTGGCTTTGATAGAGATGGCTACTCCGTGTTCATCGCTTCCGCAAATAAAGGCTACATCGTTGTTTTTTAAGCGTTGATAACGTGCAAAAATATCAGCTGGCACATATACTCCCGCCAAATGACCGATGTGAATAGGTCCATTGGTATAGGGTAGGGCTGCCGTAATGGTATAACGTTTAGACATTTTTTGAGTTTTGAATTATATATTTTTGGGTGGCAAAGATACGAATAAAAGTGAAAAGTGAAAAGTGAAAAGTGAAAAAGTATATTCTACGAGTGCGACCGACGCGGGCAGATGGGAAAAGACGAATATGGGGAAAAGACGAATAAAGAACGAACAAAAGACGGTGCGAGCCACACGGGCAGATGGGAAAAAGACGAACAAAAGACGAAGGAATGACGAACAAAAGACGAACAAAAGACGAACAA